>NZ_JBEXKB010000030.1:0-108642 GCF_040609455.1 Kitasatospora sp. NPDC004669 | reverse complement strand
GCCTTCGGCGCCACCCGCCGGGCCGGCGGCAAGGCGGCCGACGACCCGCAGCTGGCTGCGCTGGTCGCCTCCGGAGACCGCGGACCTCGGTCCGCGGGCGCCCCGCTGTCGTCCGTTCCGCGGTCGCGGCTCAGCCGTAGGAGATGTTGGCGCAGGGGTCGTCGTCCGCCGAGCGGGCGGTGCCGCTGACGCTGGAGGGCAGCGGGGCCGGGGCACCGGGCGCCGAGGCGGCGGGGGCCGGGTTGGCGGCGGCGAAGTCGTGGCCGACCACCACGCTCAGGCCCTTGCCGCCGGGCTGGACGGTCGCGCCCGGGAAGAGCTTGGCCACCGCCTCGGCGGCGGTGCGCTCGCCGGTGCCGTACTCGACCACGGTGGTGCTGCGGGGCTTGCCGGGCGCGTTGCCGACGGTGCTCACGGTGTAGCCGGCGCCCTTGACGGTCTCGGCCGCCTTGCCGCCGACGCCGGACTCGCCGGTGCTGTTGAGCACGGCGACCTTGGTCTCGGCGTTCTTGGCGTTCGCGCTGGGGGTCGGGGTCGCCGCGGCGGGCGGGGTGCTGGGGGCGGCGGTGTCGGGGGCGTCCGGGTGCTGGGCGCTGGCGTCCTGGCCGTCGATGGTGCGGTCGGCCTTGAGGGCGGCCCAGAGCTCGTCCACGTCGGGGTGGACCAGGGCGACGCGCGGGCCCTCGTACCGCCACGGGGCGGTGATGAACTTGATGTCGTGCAGGTCCACGTCCTTGATCGACATGGCGAAGGACATCAGCTTGGCGGCCGAGCCGAGGTCGGGGTCGACGGTCAGCGACTTGGTCGCCGCGTCGGCCAGCGGCAGCAGGGTGGTCGGGTCCATGCCCTGCGACTTGACCTGCTTGATGAGGGAGGAGAGGAAGGCCTGCTGGCGCTTGGTGCGGCCGATGTCGGAGCCGTCGCCGATGCCGTGGCGGACCCGGACGAAGTCCAGTGCGGACTGTCCCTCCACCTTCTGCTTGCCCTTGGCGAAGATCAGCTTGCCCTTGTGGCCGAGGTTGGGGTTGAGGTCTCCCTCGTGGATGTCGTTCGGCAGGCAGACGTCGACGCCGCCGACCGCCTTGGTCATGGTGGCGAAGCCGTTGAAGTCCACCACGATGGTGTGGTCGACCCGCAGGTTGGTGAGCTTCTCGACGGCGTTCTGGGTGCAGGCCGGGTTGCCCTGCTCGGTGTTGCCCACCGCGAAGGCGCTGTTGAACATCACATTGGTCTGTTCCTTGGTCCACTTGCCGTTGGGGAGCTTGCACGGCGGGATGTTGACCAGGGAGTCGCGGGGGATCGAGATGCCGACGGCGTGCTTGTGGTCGGCGTAGACATGCAGCAGGATCGCGGTGTCCGAGCGGGCGCCCTCGTCCCCGCCGCCGCCCAGGTCGCTGTTGCCGTTGCCGCGACTGTCGGAGCCGATCATCAGGACGTTCACCGGGGTGCGGCCCTGGGCGTCCGGGGCGGCGGCCTCTGGGCGGTCCTTGCTGAGGGCGTCGCGGTCGAAGGTGGTGATGTTGCTGTTCAGGCGGTAGTAGAGGGCGCCGCCGCCGATGAGGAGGAGGGAGGTGCAGCCGGCTGTGACCCAGAGCACCTTCTGCTTGGTGCTGCGTTTGCGCTTGGGTTTGGCCCGGCTCGTCGGACGGTCGTCCGATATGTCCTTGTCTGTGGCGGTTTTCCGACCTGCGGCCCGTCGCCCGCCGGGGCGGTGCGGTGAATTCTCGGCTTCGGGGGAACCCCTGCGACCCGACACGGCGTCATCCTCCACAGTTGCCACGGAACCCCCGTTGAAGCGGTGGATTCGCGTGGCCCGGGGTCGGAGCCGATCCGGGCAGGCCCGTCGCTAAACTTTTACACCGCTGTAGAACTTCAGAGGAGCATACTAAGCGTAGATGAGAAAATCACTGGTCAGGCCAGGGGAACCGGTCGACTGTGACTCATCCGCGCTGCTCCGGACCTGTACGAGGAGCACGATGACTCACCGGATCGCACGTTCGATAGCCGGCGCCCTGGTGGCACTGCTGGCTGCCGTGGGCCTGAGCGCCGCGGCATCGAGCGCGACGGCGGTGGCCGCACCCCGGACCGTCGCGGCCGCCGCCGCCCCGGGCACCGCGGCCGTCGCGGGGGGACCGGTTGCCGCGAACGCCGCCCAGGGCGTCCGTTCCGAGGCGGCCGCGCCCGCCTTCGCCGCGCACCTCGCGGCCAAGCAGGAGAAGAAGAAGTCGGGCTTCTTCGCCAAGCTCGGCAAGTTCCTGCTGGTCGTGATCATCCTGATCATTCTGTTCATCATCCTGGTGATCTGGGGCATCATCCACCTCGTGAAGCGGATCTTCCGCCGCAGTCGCTGACCTGCGGCAGCCGCTGACCGGTCGAGCCCGAGTGGCCCGGTCCAGGTGCCCCCTTCGGCGCCCGGACCGGGCCACTCGGCCGTGATTGGCCCTGTCCGGGCCGGGCGCCAGCGCGGACCCGTTCGCCGCCTGGCCGACCCTGCGGGGCCTGCAGACCCTCGCCCTGCGGGTCCGCCGCCACTGCGACACCGCCCTGGACCTGGCCACCCGCCTGGCCGCCCACCCGCCTGGCCGCCCACCCGGCGGTCTCCGCCGTCCACTATCCGGGCCTGCCCACCCACCCCGACCACGACCGCGCCCGCCGCCTCCTGCCGGACGGCCACGGCGGCGTCGTCGCCTTCGACCTGTCCGGCGGCCGCGAGGCGGCCCGCACCTTCACCGAGTCCGTCGGCCTGGCCTCGCTGGCCCCCTCGCTCGGCGGCGTCCACACCCTGGTGCTGCACCCGGCCAGCGCCTCCCACCGGCAGCTCTCGGACGCCGAGTTGGCGGCGGCGGGCATCGGCCCGGGGACGGTGCGGGTCTCGGTGGGCATCGAGCACCCGGAGGACCTGTGGGCGGACGTGGAGGGGGCGCTCGCGAAGCTGTGAGGGCCGCCGCGACGGCGGTGGGTGCGGGCGGCGGCGCCGACCCCCGCCATCCGGTCCTCGAGCACCTCGGGGCGCGCGCAGTGGAGGTCCTGGCGGCCGGCTGAGGTCCTCAGCGAACCTTGGGCCGGGCCGCGAGCAGGGCGATGTCGTCCTCGGCGGCGGGGGCCGGGGGCGGGGCGAGGGAGTGGAGGACGGCGTCGAGGAGGTCGTCGAGTTCGCCGGTGGCGGGGAGCCGGAGGGCGGCGAGGCGTTCCAGCGAGACGTCGATGTCCTCGCCGCGGCGCTCGACCAGGCCGTCGGTGTAGAGGAGCAGGGTCTGCCCGGGGGTGAGCGGGTGGGTGGCCTGCTCGTAACCGCCGAGGCCGGTGCCGAGCGGCGGTCCGGTGGGGACGCGCAGAAGTTCGGTGGGGCGGTCCGGGGTGACCAGGGCCGGCGGCAGGTGGCCCGCGCTGGAGAGGGTCCAGCGGCTGCGGCCCGGGTCGGCGAGTACCAGCAGGCAGGTCGCCGGCCGGGCGGAGTCGTTGGCGGAGATGACGTTGTCGAGCTGGCGCAGGATGCGGTGCGGGGGCAGGTCCATGCCGGCGATGTCGCGCAGTGCCGCGCGGTAGTGGCTCATGTCGACGGCGGCCTCGACGCCGTGCCCCATCACGTCGCCCATGGCGAGCAGGGTGCGGCCGAAGGGCAGCCGGACCGTCTCGTACCAGTCGCCGCCGACCACCGTGGCGCTGCCGGAGGGCAGGTAGCGGGAGGCGAGGGAGAGGTTCTGGTGCGGGTTGCCGGGTTCGCTGAGCAGGGCCCGCTGCAGTTCCAGGGCGATGCCCTGGGAACGGGTGTAGCGGCGGGCGTTGTCGATGCCGGTGGCGGCGCGCGCGGCGAGGTCGCCGAGTAGGGCGGCCTCGTCGGGGGTGAAAGCGGGGGTGGCGGTGGTCCGGCCGAGGGTGAGCAGCCCGACGACGCGGCCCCGGGCGGCGAGCGGTAGCACGAGGAGCGAGGCTGCACCGGCCGGGCAGGCGTCCTCGGGGGCTGGCTCGGCGAGTACGGTCACCCCGCACGCCAGGCTGCGGGCGGCGGCCGAGCCTTGGCGGTGGCGGACGGACTCGCCGGGGCGGGCCAGTTCGGCGACGGCTTCGTCCAGTGCGGGTACGGCCCGTACGGCGGCGCGGTGCAGCCGCTGGCCGCCGCCGCGGCCGGGGCGGGAGGGTTCGGCCTCGGGCGGCAGCACGTCGACGACGGCGAGGTCGGCGAGGCCGGGCACGGCGAAGGCGGCGAGTTCGGCGCAGGTGGTGTCGACGTCCAGGGTGCTGCCGATCCGTTCGGTGGCGGCGTCGAGCAGGGCGAGCCGGGCGCGGGCCTGTTCGAGTTGGCGCAGCTGCTCACGGGCCGGGTCGGGGTCGTCCAGCACGACGACGATCACACCGGTGGTCCGCCCGGCGTGCCGCAGCGGTCGGTAGCGCACCCGCAGGCCGGGCGGGACGGGGGAGCCGGCGCCCTCGGGGCCGCCGGTGACCTGCTCGCGGTCGTGGCCGTCGGCGAGCAGTCGGTGCAGGGCGGCGGCGGCCCCGGCGAAGGCGGTGGTCTCGGCGGTGCGGCCGAGCAGGTCGGCGCGGCGCAGTCCGGTGACGGCGGTGAAGGCGGGGTTGAGGTACTGCCAGCGCAGCCGTTCGTCGAGCAGGGCGACGGCGACCGGGGCGGCGGCGAGCACCTCGCGGAGCAGGTCCGGGTCGTCGTCGCGGTGGTCGCCGCCGGTGACCGGGCCGAGGCTCGCCGCGAGGGACGCCGTGGTCGCCGCCAGGGACCGGGTGTCCGGTGCCGCGGGTGGGGAGCCCTCTGCTCGCTTGCCGTGCCGGGAGTGCATAGGCCCATGATCACGCGCCGGGGCGCGGCACGCCCACAACAGGGTGAAACCTTGACCGGCCGGAGACGCCGTCGCCGAGAGCGAGCTAGTTGCGTGCACGCACACACACTTCTTGAGTGCGTACACATGCACATAGTCGCATCGGATCCGGGACACCGCCCGGAAGCCAGGAGGAGAAGCCCGTACGAGGCGTACTGCGCGGCCGGGTTCGCCGTCGAGGGCTTCATGGAGTCACTGGCCCCGCGGCGCCGGGTGATCACCGGTCATACTTGGGCGGCGGCGCTCGGCACCGGACGCCGCGGGCCGTGCCGGGCCCGCCCGACCGACGCCGTAGCAGCAGACCAGAGGTGCCGATGAGCCCCCACCAGCCGACCAGTCGTCCGGCGGCCGGGGCCCCCGGGGTGCCGTGGAACCGGCAACGGCTGCGTAGCAACAACGAGTGGCTGCTGCTGGAGCTGCTGCGCACCGGCGGCGGCTCCTCACGTGCCCAACTGGCCCGGGACACCGGCCTGTCCAAGCCCACCGTCTCCGCCGCCCTGGCCGAGCTGGAGCAGGCCGGGCTGGTCCGCGAGGCAGGGAGGCTGGCCCCCGAGCGGGGCCGTACCGCCGTGCTGTACGAGGTCGACCCGACGGCCGGTCATGTGCTCGGGGTGGACATCGGCCGGGCCCGGCTGCGGGTCGCGGTCGCGGACCTCGCCGGTACCGTCGTCGCCTGCCGGGACGTCGCCAACCGCGGCCGGAGCGCCAATGCCGTCGCGGACGCCGTGGTGGCCGCCGCGCGCGACGCGACCGCCGAGGCGGGCCTGACTGCCGCGGACATCGTGCACGCGGTGATCGGCACCCCGGGCGTGTGGGACGAGGGACGGCGCGGTGTCCGCTACGCCACCAGCCTGCCCGGCTGGGGCCGGCCGGGGCTGTTCGACCGGATCGGGGAGGGCCTGGGCACGGCCGTCACGGTGGCCAACGACGCCAACCTCGCCGCACTCGGCGAGTACACCCTCGGCGCGGGGCGCGGCAGCCGGATGTTCGCCTACCTGCTGGTCGGCACCGGGCTCGGGGCCGGCGTGGTCAAGGACGGCGAACTGCTGCTCGGCGCGCACGGCGCGCTGGGCGAGATCGGCCTGGTGCCGCTGCCCGCCCGCCCGGGCGAGCCGGCCGCGACCATCGAGCAGGAGGCCGTGGCCGACGCCGTGGTGCGCGCCGCCCGGGACCTCGGGCTGACCGGGCCGGGCGGGAGGCAGCTGACCGCCAAGCAGGTCTTCGAACGGGCCCGGGCCGGCGAGGACGCTGCGGTCCGGGTGGTGGAGCGGGAGGCGGAACGGCTCGCCTACGCCGTCGCCGTGCTGTCCGCGGTCCTGGACCCGGACCTGGTGGTGCTCGGTGGCGGCATCGGCGGCAGTGCGGACCTGCTCCTGGAACCGCTGGAGCAGGCCCTGCACCGCCTCGCCCCGATGCGTCCGACGCTCGCACCGAGCCTCCTGGGGGAGGAGGCGGTGCTCCTCGGCTCGGTCTCCACGGCGCTGGAGGCCGCCCGCCCCGAGGTGTTCGAACGCCTGACGGCGGGGCTGCGCTGACGACCGGTCGGTGGGATCAGCCGGTGGCCAGGGTCAGGCCGTAGGTGCTGAGGATCGGGTTGACCGGCTGGAAGTAGGTCTCACCGCCCGAGGTGCAGTCGCCGGAGCCGCCGGAGGTCACGCCCTGGGCCTGGTCGCCGGAGATGAACGACCCGCCGGAGTCGCCCGGTTCGGCGCAGACGTCGGTGCGGGTGAGGCCGTAGACGCTGCCCTCCTGGTAGTTGACGGTGGCGTTCTGCTCCTCGACGGTGCCGCAGTGCCAGCCGGTGGTGGAGCCGGAGCGGCAGACCGAGCCGCCGATCGGCTGCTCCGAGGAGCCGGCCACCGTCACCGTGCCGCCCGCGTAGTCGCTGACCTGCGGCTGGGCGGTCCAGCCCGGGTCGGCCGCGACCCATGAGTAGTCGTTGCCGGGGAAGGTCGATCCCTGGAAGGCACCGATCGAACTGCCGTCGGAGGCCGTGGCGTTGGAGCCGGGCTGGCCGCAGTGGCCGGCGCTGACGAAGCCGGGCCGGCCGCCCTGGGTGACCGGGAAGCCGATTGAGCAGCGGGCCGCGTTGTCGATGTAGTAGGCGTCCCCGCCGCGCAGGTCGGCGAGCGGCTTGGGCGCGGCGGTGGCCCGCTCGACCCGGACCAGCGCACGGTCCACGCCTGAGTGGTTCAGGAAGGTCTCGGTGCGGGCGTCGTCGGCGGATCGCACCACGACGGTGTTGGCCCGGACGTCCACGTACCAGACAGGGGTGGCCTCGGGTGCGGCGGCGTCGGAGGCGCGGTCGAGCGCGTCCTTGGTCCGGTTCAGAGCCGTGAGCGCGTGCCGGACGACGGTGGCCCGGCCGCCGTGGGCGGTGATGGTCCGGGCGGCGGAGGCGTCCGTGGTGGCGACCACCAGCTCGGCCTGCGGACCGTCCACCCAGGCGCCGGCCCAGCGGTCGCCGAGCGCCCGGGTGAGCGCGCCCTGGACCTCGGCGGCCCGGCTCTCGCGGGCGAGCCGGTCGGCGGCGGCCTGCGGGGCGAGGCCGAGGTCGCGCTGCATGGCGTGCAGCAGGGCGGGCGAGGCGGCGGCCGTCCGGGTGGGGGCGGCGGCCAGGGCCGCGGCTATGGACGGGTCGTCAGCGGTGGCGCTGACGGCGGGGGCCGCGGTGAGTGCGACGGTCGCAAAGGCGGCGGCGACCGCGAGCGCACGGAATCGGAGCATGGGGGATCTCCTCGTTCGGTGTGGGGGTTGCCGGAACCGTAGCGATCCGCGCCCGGTGGCCGGAACATGTCATAACGCCCCGCGCTACGGCGCTATACCCCTGCGCGCGTGCGGATGCTTAGGGGCTCCGCGGTCGTGTC
Organism: Kitasatospora sp. NPDC004669; assembly: GCF_040609455.1. Lineage (NCBI taxonomy): Bacteria > Bacillati > Actinomycetota > Actinomycetes > Kitasatosporales > Streptomycetaceae > Kitasatospora > Kitasatospora sp. NPDC004669. Next base: position 100,943 of record NZ_JBEXKB010000030.1, on the reverse strand, counting down.
GCGACGGAGGGTGACGGCAGTCCAGGGGTGATTGCGCCCGGTAGTCGGAAGATCTCGATCTGCCAACGAGTGGGGAAACCGTGCGTGCGGCGTGTGCGGGGTCTGCTTGAATCGCACGCCTCATCCAAACGGAACGGAGCGTTCTCCTCCCATGCCTTCACGGATACCCGGCCGCCGCCGGGCGGCCGGTCTGGCCGGTTTCGCCGGACTCGTCCTCACCATCGGTCTGACGCTGACCGGTTGCGGCCCGTCGTCGGCCGACGACGGGGCCAAGGCCTCGTCCTCGCCGACCGTCGCGGCCGGCCCGAGCGCGGCCACGCCGACGGCCCCGGCGCCGCCGGCCGCCGCCACCCCGGCCGCGACCGACCCGGCGCCGCCCTCGACCGTCGCGCCGCCCGCGGCCCCGCCCACCCATCCCCAGTCGACTCCGCCCAAGGCGCCGCAGCCGAAGGTCACCACCGCGCAGCCGCCGACCGACCCGGAGCACACCGTGGCAGTGGGCGGGGGGCCGTGCGAGATCCGCTCCAGCGCGGGCAACTGCTATGCGGCCGGGCAGTTCTGCCGGAACGACGACCTGGGCAAGAGCACCCACGACGCCGGCGGGCGGGTGATCTACTGCCGTATGGTCAGCGGAAAGCCGCACTGGCAGGCGTGAGTCAGCCGCTCAGGGTGTCCCAGAACAGGTGCTCGTAGGCCTGGAGCAGCAGACCGTACTCCCGGGCGGTGGCCAGGGTTCGTTCGTCCAGCGGGTCGGGCCCGAGGGCGTCGGCGGCCCGCTGCTCCAGCTCGGTCGCGGGCTGGGCGAAGAAGTCGAAGAACGCGCAGGCGCCGTCGGAGAGGCCGTAGCGGTGGCGCAGGGCGTGGGCGACGGTGGCGCAGTAGCCGCCCCAGGCCGCGAAGTTGGCCACCATGGCGGCGGCCGCGGCGGCGGGCCGGCTGTTCAGGGCGAGCCAGGCGAGGTAGGCGGGGTAGGCCTGGCAGCCGGGAAGCGGCGGACGGGCCGCCATCGCCCGTTCGTCGAGGCCGCAGGCGGCGGCCAGGGCCGGCAGGGTGCGCAGTGCGGCGCTCTCGCCCTCGGCCAGGGTGGCGAACCAGGCGCCGAGCGGCCGGTCGGCGCAGCGGGTGGCGAGCAGCAGCAGACTGCGCCGGTCCGAGGTGATGATCCGGTGCTGCTGGGCGGTGAGTTCGCCCACCGTGGTGAGCGGGGCGGTGCCCTCGGTGAGCGTCGCGACCAGCGCCGGGGTGGTGTCGCCGGGGGCCAGATCGGCGCGCAGTCGCTGGATCTGGTCGAGGATCGGATTGTTCACCGGTGCCTCCGGGGTGCGGTTCGGTCCGGTGCCCATTCCTATCGCTTGGCGGCTTCCGGGCGGCGGCGACAGGCCGGGAGCGTCGGATGCCCGGCGCTCCCGGCCTGATCGCAGTGGTGGTCAGGCCCCGGCGCAGGCCTTGGTCAGATCGCCGGCGGCGTCGCCGATCGGCCCGAAGTCGGGCTGCCTGCCCTTGGAGACGGCGTCCGCGGCGTCGCCGGCGGCCTTGGACAGCTTGTCGGCGGCGGCGTCGACCTTGCCGCCGCCGTCGTGGCGGATCGCCTTGGCGTCGTCGGCGATCTTCTTCAGGGCCTCGACGGTGTGCTTGCGCCGGCTGTCGTCGGTGATCTGGCCGACGTTGAGTGCCGAGTCGGTGAGGTCCTGGACATCGCCGGTGAGGCTGATCGCCCGCTTTCCGCAGTCGAGTGCCTGGTCGGCGTTCTTGCACGCGGTGAACAAGGGGGCCGCCACGAGTAGCGCGACTGCGGCGACGGCCAGGCGGTACGGCTTCTTTGTCATGTCTTTATCCCTCCCGTCCTCAAGAACGCCCGGCCGCGGTGCGGCGGTTCCGGTGCGGCGAGTGAACGGTCGGCAAATCCTGGACCGATGAGAAGTGATGACGCTTCGTCACATCTCATTGCGGGCCGATCCGGTCCAGACAGGCCTGCCAGGCGGCGGCGGGCAGCAAGTCCCGGACGCGGGCGAAGAATTCGTACAGGCTCGGCCCGTGGCGCTCGGCCAGTTCGGAGTTGTGGGTGAGTACGTCGAGCTCGTTGGCGACCGTGATGGCCAGGAAGGCGCGCAGGTCCTCCTCGGGCGGGGTGTGGTCGTCCCCGGTGAACCGGTCGTGGAACAGCGGTTGTTCGTCCCGGCCCAGGCGGGGGTAGACGGCGGCGCGGCCGCAGCTGGCGTACAGGTAGACCAGCGCCTCGGCGCGGTGGCCGACGAGCTCGACCAGGGTGTCCCGCTCGTCCAGCCCGAGCAGGGCGCCGTCGAACCCGTCGGTCCCGTACGCGGCGTGGCAGAGCCCGGCGGCCTGGACGGCGGAGTCGGTGCCCCACTCCGCCAACAGTGCCGCCACCCGGGCCAGATGTTCCAGCAGGGTGCCGCCCGGATGCGGGATCCGGTCGGCCTCGTGGGCACACAGGAAGTCCTCGATGTGGCTCCACGCGGGAGCGCTGCGGTGGTCGGCTGACATCACCTCAGGAGTTCTACTCGTGGAGTCAGCCGCCCCGCAACCGGAATCGCGGGGTCTGCCGGAAGTGTTCGTCAGGCCAGCTCGCGCACCAGCCGGGCGATGGTCGGGGTGTCGACGCCCTGCGCCTCGGCGGCCCGCAGCACGGCACCGCCGATCGCGTCGAGCTCGGTCGGGCGGCCCGCCTCGACGTCGCGCTGCATCGAGGACCTCATCGTCCCGGGGATGCGGTCGAAGGAAGCGAGCAGGGTCTGCGGGTCGGCCGGGGCGCCCACCGCCTTGGTGATGGCGGTGATCTCGTCCAGCACGGCGAGGAGTTCGGCCCGGTGCTCGCTGCGGACGACACCGATCCCGTCGGCGTGCCGGGTGGTCAGCAGGGCGAACGGGGCGAGGAAGGACAGCTTGCTCCAGAGCATCGCCGTCTCGTCCTCGCGCAGGGTGACGTCCAGCCCGGTGTGCCGCAGCTGCTCGGCGAACTCCTCGACCGAGGCCGCCAGTTCGATGGTGGCGAACGGGCTGGTGTGCTCGATCCGGCCGGGCGCGGTACGGGTGGCCTCGACCCGGATCGTCCCGGCCGTGACCCGGGCGGCGGGGTAGCGCTCGCGCAGCAGCGCCATGTGGTCGAGGCCGTTGAGCAGCGGGACGACGATCGCCCCGCCGAGGACGTGCGGCGGGATCCGGTCGAGTGCGGCGGTCAACGCCGTCGCCTTGACGGTCACGAAGACGGCGTCGACCGGTTCGTGCAGCTCGGTGGCGGCCTCCACCCGGGTGGTGAACTCGCCGAACTGGGCGCTGTCGACGTGCAGGCCGTCCCGGTTGAGGACGGCGGCGGTCTCCTCGCCGGCCAGGCAGACGACCCGGTGGCCGTCGCGTGCCAGCAGGCCGCCGATCAGGCCGCCGACGCCGCCGGGGCCGAGTACGGCGACGGTGAGGGGGGTGGTGGTGGACATGGTGACTCCTTCGGCTGTCTGTGGAGGCCTTGGACAACAGGTGGATCGGGTGCGGCTATGGATTGGGTGCGGCTATGGATTGGGTGCGGCTACACCGCGACGTCCCAGAAGAAGCGGCCCTCCAGGCCGTCCGGGCTGAGGAAGCCGAAGCCGTCGCCGTAGTCGAAGTCGAGGAAGAACGGATCGTCCTCCTCACAGGCGTCCGAGAGGGAGAAGAGGTACCGCCAGTCCGGGCCGACCTCGGCCCGGCCGCTCGGGAAGGAGGGGATACCGCCGAGGTGGTCGTGGACGTGCGGGCCGTCCGGGAACGGGGCCTCGGGGCCCTCGCCGCGCAGGTACCGCTGGAAGGCGGCCCGTCCGTCCATCGACCGGTTCAGGTCGGCCGACAGCGGCACCAGGTCGAGGTGGAACTCGACCGGGGTCCGCTCACCGCCGGGCTCGCGCCGCCAGAGCGTACGTCCCCGCGTGCCGGGAGGGCCGATGACGGCGAAGGGAGGGATCCGCCCGCCAGGCTGGATGAGCAGCAGGCCGTCGCCCGCCTCCGGATCGCGGCCGCCGATGGGGGCGTCGTCCGCGGCGAGGAAGAGGTAGGCGAGCCGCGGCTCCTCGCCCGGGACGGGGAACTGGCCGATGAACACCAGCGGTTCACCGGTGGTGGGGGAGAGCGGCCAGGCGGGTTCGGCCAGCCAGTAGGGCCGGCCGCCGAGCTTGGGGACCGGGGCCGTGATCGGCTGCCCGGCCCGGCGCGGGGAGAGTTCCAGACGGGGGAGGAAGGCGGCGTCGTGCGGACCGGTGGCGGTGCCGGTCGGGTACGTCGTTACGCGGTGGCCCCGGGGGGCGGTGCTGTGGAGGGAGGCGTGGTCGAAGTGGAAGGGCGGCTGGCGGCGCGGCTTCCGGCCGGGCGCCAGGGGCGGGCGGTGTCGGACGTGCCGGGACAGGTGAAGGGTGTCGTACCGCAGACTGCCGCCGTCACTCGGATCGGGCACGGGCAGGCCCTCGGCGCGCAGCGCCTCCACCAACTCGTGGGCGGGCCAGCCGAACAGATCGATCCCGTGGTACCCGACCGGGCAGACGGGCCGGTCGTCGTTCGGGTTCCGGCCCACCGTGACGCCCTGTAGGCCGTCACCGTCGCCCGAGGAGAGTGTGACCGCCACTCCGGGCAGCTCGAAGCCCAGCGCCCAGAGGGAGCCGCAGACGAAGGTGGGGCGCACCCCGTCCGGCAGCAGCCCGCCGTGCGGGGCCAGCAGCGCGCGCACCTGCGCCTCGGTGACGCCGAAGCGCAGTTCGGGCAGTGGGGCCGGCAGACGGACGCCGTGGCCGGGCAGCAGGTCGATGGTCACCTGATCATGATCCCTCCTGGGCGGGTCGAGGGGAGCCCGTTTACCGAGGCCGGACGCGATGGGGCAGTTCGCCTATGGCGGACCCGCACCTGTGGAGGTCGGTGCGGTCGGCCCGACCGGCGGAAAGGTCGGTACCCCGGTCACCATCGGCGGATCGGGCTTCGCCGATGGCGCCACCGTGCACTTCAAGGACAGGGCATCCGATTCGGTCGCGTTCGTCTCCACGAAAAATATACAGCGAGACTGGACAGTCCAGACTGATGAAATTACCGTGGAACCGTGACCGAGAAGCGAACCTCTCCAGCCGCCCTCGAAACCCCCGCCGACCCCACGCATCCCGTCGGCCCCGCGGACTCCGCGGCCGTGGCCGCCCGGGAGCTGCGTGCCGTCTTCAGCCGGCTGCGCCGTACCCTCCTGGAGAAGATCCAGGGCGCCAGCGATCTCACCCCCTCCCAGACCGCCGTGCTCAGCAGACTGATCGGCGAGGGCCCGGCCTCGCCCAGCGCGCTGGCCGCCGCCGAGCGGGTCCGTCCGCAGTCCATGGCCGCCACCCTGGCCGCACTGGAGGAGCACGGGCTGGTCGGGCGGCGGCCCGACCCCGAGGACGGACGCCGCCAGCTGGTCAGCCTGACCGAGGCGGGCCTGGCGTGGATCGCGGACAGCCGTCGGGCGCGTGAGGAGTGGCTGGCCCGGGCCCTCCAGGAGGAGTTCACCGAGGCCGAGCGGGCCGCCGTGCTGGAGGCGCTGCCGCTGATCGATCGGTTGAACCGGCGATGACCGGCCCGTCGACCCTGCTCGCCCGGCTCCGGGGCCGCCGTCGGTCGCCGGGTGGTCAGCTGCCCGAGCGTCACGATGAACAGCCCACCCCGGGCGGCGAGTTCAACCGTCGGCTGCTCGCGCCGATGGTGCTCGGTTCGGTGCTCAACCCGATCAACTCCTCGATGATCGCGGTGGCCCTGGTCCCGGTCGGCGCCGCCTTCGGTGCGCCGCCCGCCGAGACCGCCTGGCTGGTCACCGCGCTCTACCTCGCCACCGCCGTCGGTCAACCGGTGATCGGGCGGCTGGTGGACGACTACGGACCGCGCCGGCTCTACCTGGCCGGAACGGCCCTGGTCGGTCTGGCCGGAGTGCTCGGTGCGCTGGCACCCTCGCTCGGGGTGCTGGTCGTCGCCCGGGTGCTGCTCGGTCTCGGCACCTCCGCCGCCTACCCCGCCGCGATACACCTCACCCGCAGCGAGGCCGAGCGGACCGGGCGGAGCAGCCCCGCCAGTGTGCTGACCGTGCTCGCCGTCGCCGGTCAGACCGTCGCGGTGATCGGTCCCACCCTCGGGGGTCTGCTGATCGGGCTCGGCGGCTGGCGGACGGTCTTCGCCGTCAACGTCCCGCTGTCGCTGATCTGTCTGGCGCTCGGCGCCGCCCGCCTGCCCGCCACGGCGCCGCGCCGTGGCCGGGAGGACCGGCTCGACCACGCCGGGATCGCGTTGTTCGCGATCCTCCTGCTGACGCTGATGCTGTTCGTGATGAAGCCCCGCACCGCGCTCTGGTACCTGCCGGTGCTCACCGTCCTGGCCGCCGTCGGCTTCGCGGCGCGTGAGACGCGGACCCGCAACCCCTTCATCGACCTGCGGGCGCTCGCCCGCAACCGTCCGCTGATCGCCACCTATCTGCGCCAGGTCCTCGGCAGCACCGGCACCTACGCCTTCCTCTACGGCTACACCCAGTGGCTGGAGGAGGGCCGCGGCCTGAGCGCGGCCTCCGCCGGGCTGGTCCTGCTGCCGCTCTCGCTCACCGGCCTCGCGTCCGCCGCCGTCACCGGCCGCAGTGCGGCCGTGCGTGGCAAGCTGGTGGTCGGATCGGTCTTCCAAATGGCCGCCTGCGCCGCCCTGTTGCTGCTGGGTTCGACCAGTGGAGTCGCACTGCTGATCGCCGTCGGCGTACTGGCCGGCATCCCGCAGGGGCTGATCGGACTCGGCAACCAGAGCGCCCTGTACCACCAGGCCGACCCGGCCGCCATCGCCTCCGCGGCCGGGCTGCTGCGCACCTTCATGTACCTCGGCGCGATGGCGGCCTCGGCGGCGAACGCCGCCTTCTTCCCGGACGGCGCCACCACGGCCGGGCTGCACCACCTCGCGCCGTTCATGCTCGGCGGTGCGGCCCTGCTCTTCGTCGTCATCCTCCCCGACCGCTCGCTCGGCCGGGTGGGAACCGCTGCCGTGAAACCGAACTGACGGAGAGTGATTCCCGGTCGACCGCTACCGCACCCATGAGGGCCCGGACGGCCGGTACACGATCGCCCTGCACCGCTCCGGCCGACGCGGCGAGGCCCTGGAGGCCTGCCAGCGGAAACCCGCTGGTAGGCGCCGCCCGGGCCGCCGTAGACTCCCGTGCTCGTGACCGAGACCATCACCACCGCCCCGCCGCCCGGCCCCGCCGCCGCCCCGCCCTCCGACGCCGAGCTGATAGCCGCCGCCGTGGCCGCTGCCGGAAGGGGCATGGTCGGGCGCGAGACCGTGGCCGAGGTGGTGGCGTTGTGCGCGGTCGCCGGTGAGCACCTGCTGGTGGTCGGCGCCCCGGGTACGGCCAAGTCGGAGGCGGTCCGGCGGGTCGCGGCGCAGCTCGGCGGCCGGTACTTCGAGTACCTGCTCGGCCGCTTCACCGAGCCCAACGAACTGTTCGGCCCCGTCGACCTGCGCCGACTCCGGGAGGGGCGGGTCGAGTTCGAGACCACCGGAATGCTGCCCGAGGCCGAGATCGCCTTCCTGGACGAGATCTTCCTCGGCTCCACCGCTGTCCTCAACACCCTGCTCGGCCTGCTCAACGAACGGGTCTTCCGACGCGGCCGCACCACCCTCGCCAGCCCGCTGCGGATCTGCGTCGGCGCCGCCAACCACCTGCCCGAGGACCCGGCGCTGGCCGCCTTCGCCGACCGCTTCCTCGCCCGGGTCTTCGTCGAGCCGGTCGCGGACGCCCGCCTGGAGGAGCTCCTGGAGTCCGGCCGCCGCCCGGCCGCCCCCACCGCCACCGGAGACCTGCTCGGCGCGCTCGACCGGCTGGCGGTCGCCGCCCGCGACTGCGACCTGGACGCCGTCACCCCGCTGCTGGCCACCGCCCTGCGCCGACTGCGGGCGGCGGGCGTGCCGATCAGCGACCGACGCGCCGTCCGCTCCCAGAACCTCGTCGCGGCCGCCGCCGTCCTCGACGGCCGCACCGCCGCCTCCGCCCGCGACCTGTGGGTGCTCCCGCTGATCGCCCCCACTGCCGACAGCCAGACCCTGGCCCGCGAGACCCTGGCCGATCTGATCGACCAGGCCGCCAACCGCAGCCTGACGCACACCGCCGAGGAGCTCTCCCGCAGCACCGCCGCCCGCGCCGAACGGCTGATGCGCACCGGCGCCGCGCTGCTCGCCGAGCACGGCGGGCTGCCGGACGGTCCGGACTCCCGGCTGCGGCTGGAGGCCGTACTGCGCGAGATCGACGCCGGCTTCGACCCGGCGGACCTGCCGGCACCGCTGGCCGGCATCCGGGCGGGCCTGGTCGCGGTGGTCGCACCCTCGTGACCCGTGTTCCGCTCCGCTGGGAGCGCCGCGAACCCCCGCTGGAGGCCGTGGCCGTGCTGGCCCTCGGGCCTGCGGTCCCCGTCCTCGCGGCCGCGGCGCGGTCCCGGATTCAGTCCGGTCGCCGACTCGCGGTGGCGGCCGACGAGGGTGCGCTGCTGGTCCTCGGCGAGGTGGCGGACCTGCCGTGGGCCGACGGCGCCCGCTACCTCGGCTCGGAGGGCGGAGTGCTGGTACCGACCACGGCCCGCCCCCAGCCGTCGGCCGCGCTGTGGCGGGCGGCCCTCGGGGCGACGGAGGAACAGCTCTGCGTGCTGGTCCCCGGGCACGCGCTGGTCACCGACCCGCCGGCGCCCGGCTGCGACCCGACGGGGCTGGACCCGTACCTGGGCGGCGCGGCTCAGGAGAACGGCATCACCGCGTCCGAAGGAGGACCGAGCGCATGATCGACCGGACCGAGCACCGCGAGAAGCGCCATGACGAGCCGGAGGCCGCCTTTCTCGCGTCCTCGGACGAGCAGCACCGGCACGACGGCAACGGAGCCCCGGCATGACCACCGCGCTCGCGCCGTGGGCCGCGACGCTCTCCGCGCTCACGCCCGAACTCGCCACCGCGCTGGGCCCGTTGCTGCGTCGCCTGGACGCGCTGATCGGCGAGCGTGAGTTTGTCGCCGGGGCCGAGGGGGAGCCGGACGGGTACGGCGGGCTGGCGCGCAGCGGGCGGCCGGAGCAGCTGCTGCCCTCCGAGTGGCTGCTCGCCGAGGAGGTCCCCGAGGAGTTCCTGCGCCGCTGGAGCGACAACGAACTGCTCCACCTGGCACCCGAGTTGAACGAGCCGGTCAGCCGGGGCCAGGTCGTCGCGCTGGTGGACGCCGGCCCGGCGCAGGCGGGAGCCGCCAGGCTGGTCCAGTTGGCCGCGCTGCTGGTACTGCACCGACGCGCCGCCGCCCACGGCAGCGAGCTGCTGGTCGGCGTGCTCGGGGATCCGCCCGGGCAGCTGATCGGCGGCGACCTCGCCGAGCTCCTGCCGCGCTGGCTCAAGGCCCGGCGGCACGGCGACCCCACCCCCGAGGACGTCCGCTACGCGGAGCGGGCGCTGGACGCCGCCGCCCGGACCTGGCTGCTCACCTCGCCTCGCCTCGCGGCTCAACTGCCCGCCCGGAGGCGGACGGTGTCCAGTGAGGAGGCCTCCTGGAGCGCCGACGGGGTCGGGCAGGTCCGGGTCCGGGTGAACGGCGAACCGGCCGTGGAACTCCCGCTGCCCCCGGCGAGGATCGCGGTACGGACCCTGCGCGGCGCCGAGTTCGGCAACTCGGCGGACCTGAGCGCGCCGCTGCCCGGCATCGGGGGCGCGCTGCCCGCCTTCACCACCGGCGCCAGCACCCTGCTCGCCCGGGGCCGGGAGTCCTCCGTGCTGATCGCCCTGGGACTGGCGGGCGGTGGAGCCGTCGACGGCGCCGCGCGGCCGCGCCGCCACCAGCTGCCCGGCCCGGTCGTCGCGGCCGGACGCCAGGGCGGGCGGCTGCTGGTGCTGTACATCCACGCCGACCGGCTGACGCTGCATGTGAGCGGCCGCGCGCTGGGCGACCCCGACCGCTACAAGGCCAGGACGGTGGACGTCGACCTGCCCAGGACCGGCTCCGCCGAGTTCGCCGAGCTGATGGCACAGCCCGTGCTGCCGCTGGTGCGCGAGGGCGACGACCTACTGCTGCCGCTGGCCGGCCAGTGGCGGCGGATCGCCCCCGGTGGCCGGGTGGGCACCGACGGGCCGGTGGTCTCCACCGAGGGTGGGCGGCCGTTCTGCCGGGCACGCGAGCCCAGGCTGTCGGCCACCCCGGTGCCGCGCGCGGCGGCCGAGGCGGAGCACCTGGTGCACGGCGCGGGCTCGGTCGGCTGGTCCGCCGACGGGCGGGAGTGGGAGGTGCGCGGCATGAACGGGAGCCGGCGGATCGTCCTCGGGGACGGGGCGGCCGAGGTGATCGGGCTGGTCGAGGACGGCACCGAACCCGTGCTGATCACCCGCACCACCGCCGCCGGGCTGGTCCGTTCCGTCCGCGCCGACGGCGTCCGGACGCTCACCGGCCTGTCCGGCGGCTCGACCGCCCCCGCCGTCCACCCCCGGCTGCCGCTGATCGCCGCCGAACCGCGCCCGGGCCGGGTGGTGGTGGCCCACGCGGTCAGCGGGCGGTCGCACGCTGTGATCAGGAGCACCGACTGATGAGTTCCTCCGTGACATCGCCCGTCGACGCGGTCGGGTTCGTGCTCGACGTGCCGGTGATCGGCGCCGCCGAGGCGGCCGAGCGCATCCTCGCGCACTGGCAGGACGGCGCGCGGCTCTCCGAACTGCCGGACGGTCGCTGGCTGTTGACCCTGGCCGAACCGGTTCGGACCCGCGTCGACCGCGCGCCCGGCGAGCCGCTGCGAGCTGCCGGTGGGGCACTGGTCGCGGCCGGGGCGTCGGGCGGCTCCTCGGGTGAAGTCGCCCTGGCTGTCGGTGGTGTGACGGAACGTCATGTCATGTCCGGGCTTCGCGCTTTGGACCCGTCGGACTGGCTGGACCTGAGCGGCCTCACCCTCCACCGGCTGGCGCCGGTCGGAACCCCCGTCGTGGCGGACACGGCCGAGACCGACCTCCCGCGCCCGCCCGCCATGGACCTGCGGGCCGCGGCCGGCATCGCCGAGCCCAGCGAGCGTGCCGGACGGCTGCTGGGCGAGCGCCGCGGAACGGCGGGGCGAACGCGACCGTCCTGGCAGCTGCTCGTCGTCGGCGTGGTCGTGTTCCTGGTGCTCTACCTCGCGCTGACCACCTACGACAGGTCCACCACCGTCCCGATCATCATCCCGGTCGGCATCGGCGCGTTCGTCGGGCTGTCGGTCGCGCCGTACGCCCGAACCCGGAGCAGCCGTTACGGCCGTAAGGGCCGGACCGGCCGAAGCGTCCGGACCGGCCGAAGCGTCCGGACCGTCCGGAGCGGGCTCGCCGAGGCCCGTCGCGGGCGGGTCGCGGCCGCGACGGCGCAGCGACCCGCCGGGGGACGCGAGTGGTGGTCCTTCTTCGTCCCCGCCCTCCTGTGCCTCCTGTTCGGCGTCGCCGGGCTCATCACCACGGGATTCGCCGGCGGACTGCTCCTGCTGACGCTCCTCGGGGCCTGCGGGGTCGCCGTGTCCGTGCTGCCGCGGATCCCCGTCGTCGCCGAGCGCGCCCGCTCCGCCCAGGAGGAGCGGGTGAAGGCCGCCCGCGCCGCCCGGCGGGCGCAGGCGGCCGCCCGCAGAGCCGGCTCCGGAACCGCCCCGGCGCGGCAGCGCCCGTCCCGGCGCCCGCGCGGACAGTGGCTGGCCATGCTCGCCCTGCGCACCCCCGTCGGCCCGCTGTTCCAGGAGCGGCACGTCCGCTACCTGGACCAGCTCACCCGCTCGTTCCGGCGGCGCCGCTGGGAGGACGCCCTGCGCGACGCCCTCCCGCTGGCCGAGGGCACACCGCGGTCGGGGCTGCTGTCCTTGCGCCTGCCCGACCGGTACGCGGGCGAGCTGCGGCCCAGCCCGCAGGAGCGCGGCGGGACGCCGATGGCCTCGCCGATCAGCGGGCCGACCGTCCACCAGCTCCTCACCGACCTCTACCGGGAGGCCGCCGAGGCACTGGAACGGGAAGGGCGGATCGACGAGGCCGCCTACGTCCTCGCCGACCTGCTGGCCGCGCCCGCCGAGGCCGTCGCCCTGCTGGACCGGCACGGCCGTTCCACGCAGGCCGCCGAACTCGCCGAGGGGCGCGGGCTGGCGGCGGAGCTGGTGGTCCGGCTCTGGTGGCGGGCCGGTCAGCGCGAGCGGGCCGTACGGATCGCCCAGCGGCGCGGCGCCTTCGCCACCGCCGTCGAGCGCCTCACCGAGACCGACCCGGCGGCCGCCCGCGAACTGCGCACCGCCTGGGCGGAGCACCGCCGCCGGGCGGGCGACCGGCTCGGCGCGGTCGACGCCGCCTGGCCGGACGAGACGCTACGCCCGGGGCTGGTCGGCGATCTGCGGGAGGCGCTGGAACTGGGCGGGGCGGCGCGCGGTCGCGCCCTGGTCCACCTGCTGGCCCTGGGCGAGGACGTCACGGAACCCGTGCGGGCACTGCTGGCAGCCGAGGCCGCCGAGCGCGCCGAGGGCACCGACGGGTCGGGCGCCGAGCGCGCCGCCGCCCTCACCGCCCTCGCCGACCTGCGGTGCGCCGACCCGGTCCTGGACCGTGAACTCGCCACCGCCGCCGTACGCTCCCTGGTCCGCACCGACGGGCTCGCCGGACACCGCGACGCGCGCGGCGCCGCCGCCGTGCACACCCGGCTGTCGAAGCGCGCCGACCCGCTGGTCGCCGCCGACCTGGCGCAGCCGCGACCCGCCCGAGCCGGCGGCGGCCCGCTGCTGGTCACCGCCGCCGACCGCCCCGGCACCCTGCCCGTCCTGGACGCGGCCCGCCTGGACTCAGGAGCCGTGCTGGTGGCCTGCGGCCAGGCGGGCGTCCGGCTGGTCGGCCCGGACGGCCGCACCCGCGCTCGCTGGGATGTGCCCGCCGACCAGCTGGTCCTCGCCGACCACGGCGGCACCGCGCTGCTGGTCGCCCGCTACGGCGAGGTCCGCGAGCTGTTCCGGCTCGACCTCGCCACCCGCAAGGTCGAACGCTGGACAGCGCTGCGGGTACGTCAGCTCGTCCCCTCCTACGACGGCCGCCACCTGCTCGCCGTCGACCAGGACGGCATCGCCGTGCTCGACACGCTCACCCCGCGCCCGACCGTCGTCCACCGCGAACTCGGCGGCGACCAGGTCACCTTGAGCCGGATCGCCCGCACCCCCGACAGCTGCGCGGCCCTGGTGCGCACCCGGGCCGGCGCCCACGCCGCCGAACTGACCGAACTGTGGCGCTGGGACCAGCCGGGCTGGGAGCTGCGCGCCCGTACGGCGGTCAACCCGACCGACGCCGTCGGCGCCGCGACCCTCGCCGACGGACGCATGCTCGCCGCCGCACCCAGCGACACCCCAGGCCGGAGCGTGCTCCGCTGGAGCGGCAGCGGCACGGCCGAACAGACCGTCCCCGGCCGGGTCGTCCTCGCCGCGGACGGCGCCCACTGGCTGTTCGCGTCCCCGTCCGAGGGCGGCCTGCGCGTCACCGTCGGAGCGGCCACCGGCGCCGCCTTCACCGCCGTCGTGCCCGGGGCGGCGGCCACGCCGATGGGCCTGCGGGCGCACGGCGGCGCGATCACCTGTTGGCACCGCACCGGCCGGGTGCTCGCGGTCAGCGCGGACGGTACGCGGCTGCTCGCCAACCTGCGCGTCACGGTGGCTCGGTGACCTGCTTCAGGGCTGTGCTCGTCCGTCGTGCGAGTAGGCTCCGACCCCGACGCGCGGTCAGGGCCGAGCCGGTTCCTCCGCCGCCGGGCACAGCGCCCCGTCGCAGGGGTGTGGAGCCGCCTGTCGGGCGGGGTCTCCTCGGCGCTGTGCGAGGCCGCCGGTCCCGAGGGCGAGGTAGGCGTCGAGGCGGGTGGCGGCGGTGAGCATCGCGCGGCCGCGGGTGGTGAGGCGGTGGTGCCAGGCGTCGAGGGCGTCGGCCAGGGAGTCCGTTCCGCCCGCCGTGCGGACCTGCTCCAGCACGGTGGCGATGTGGGGCAGTGGGTAGCCGCCGCGGCGGAGGAGATGGGCGAGTTCGGCGTCGCGGACGTCGTCGGGGCCGTAGCGGCGGTGGCCGGTGATGCGGTCGCGGGGTGGGGTGAGGATGCCGGCGGCCTCCCAGGTGCGCAGGGTGGCGGGGGTCAGGGCGAGGCGGTGGGCGAGGTCGCCGATGCCGAGCGGGCCGGGGACGCGTGGGGGTCGCACCGTGGGCTCGGCCGTCAGGTGGTCGACGGCTCGGCGAACGGCGGTGAGGGTCTCGCGGTCGCGCAGGAGTCGGGCGTGGCCCTGGTCGACGGCGGTCAGGGCCTCGTCGAGGCGGTCGGCGTGGACGGCGGTCATGATCCGGCCGCCGGTGGCGTGCCCGTACGCGGCGACCAGGGCGAGGTAGGCGCGCAGGGCGGCGGCGTGCGGTTCGGTGTAGATCCGGTAGCCGCTGGGGGTGCGCTCGGCGGGCGGGAGGAAGCCGTCGCGTTCGTAGTTGCGGACGGCCTGGGTCGAGAGGCCGTGTTCGCGTGCGAGGTCGGCGGGGCGCATGGTGGTGTTGGCCTCTCGTTTGAGACTTTTCCCCGTGGTTGAGGGGTGCTGTCGCTGAAAGTCTCAACCGAGCCTTCAAGGATACGCTTGAGGTCCATGAGTCAGGACATCCGAGACTTCCTCACCCCCTCCTGCGAACTGCTGGCGCTCGGCGAGCCGACGCACCAGGAACCGGCCTTCGGGCGGGTCCGCAACGAACTCTTCGCCCGACTGGTCGAGCGGGGCTACCGGTCGATCGCCCTGGAGACCGACCGGGTGGCCGCGCTCGCCGTGGACGACTACGTCCAGGGCGGCCCGGGCACCCTCGACGCGGTGCTGGCCGAGGGCTTCACGCACGGCTTCGGCACCCAGCCCGGAAACCGCCGACTCGTCGCCTGGATGCGGGAGTTCAACCGCGACCGGGAGCCCGGGGAGCGGCTGGCCTGCCACGGCTTCGACATTCCGACCGAGAACACCATGGCCCCCAGCCCCCGCGGCTATCTCGAACACGCCCGCGACTACCTCCAACTCGATGTCGACATCGCGGCGTTGACAGGCGAGGACGAGCGTTGGAGCCGCGAGGAGGCGGTGCTGGACGCGGCGAGCTCGCCCGGCGCCACGGCCGAGGCCGGGACGCTGCGCCGCGTCGCCGACGACATGCTGATCCAACTGTACGTACGGGCACCCGAGTTGATAGCGGAAGGCTCGCGTGCCGACTGGCTCCGGGCCGGGACGCACCTTCAGGCCGGGATCGGGCTGCTGCGCTACCACGCGCAGGCCGCGATCCAGGGCCTCGGGCCGAGCGACCGGGTGGCCGGCCTGCTCGGGCTGCGGGACGCGCTGATGGCGCAGAACCTGCTCGACATCCGCGCCGTCGAGGCCGAGCACGGGCCGACCCTGGTGTTCGCCCACAACCTGCACCTCCAGCGGGCCCCGAGCAGTTGGGCGGGAGGGGCGCTGGACTGCCGCTGGAACGGTGCGGGCCGCATCGTCGGCCCGCTGCTGGGCGAGCGGTACGTCTACGTCGCCGGGAGCCTCGGGCGCAGCGAGGTGCTCGGCTTGGGCGAGCCGGCGCCCGGGACGTACGAGGCCCTGCTGCAGAGGCCGGACAGGGCATGGGGGTTGGTGGCGGCCTCGGCGCTCGGCGAAGCCCGTGCCCGTACCGACACGGCCCCGCAGCAGGGCTACCTCTTCGACCGTTCGACCCTCCTCGGGGCGGCCGCCGTGCTGCACATCGGCGATGGCGCGGCGGCGGCCGGGTAGGGGTTCGTCAAGGTCCCGGGTAGGCGGCGCGCAGGTGGTCCAGCAGGGCGGCGGTCGGCGGTGCCGGCCGTCGCCCGCTCGGCCAGGCCAGGGCGATCCGCACGCGTGGGACGGGGTCGGTGAGCTGCCGGATCCGAAGGTCGGGGGAGGGCCCCGGGTCCGGCAGCACCGCCACGCCGAACCCGTGCGCGGCGAGTTCGGCCAACTGGGGTGGGGCGGCGGCCTCGACGGTCACGGTCGGGCTCGCCCCCACCTCGGCGAGGGCGCGTTCCAGGGCCGTCCGCAGGCCGGTGCCGCGCGGTGTGCTCACCAGGGCGTGCCCGGCGAGCGCGGAGACGGGCAGGGGAACGTCCTGGGCGGCGGCGAGCGGATGCTCCTCGGGGCACACCGCGACCAGCGGTATCTCCAGCACGGTGTGCAGGTCGAGCCCGGTGAGGCTCGTCCAGCCGTCGTCTCCCTCCTGCCCGCGCGCGGCGGTCGGCAGGCCGATCACGGCGAGGTCCAGCCTGCCCTCACGCAGAGCGGCCAGCATCCGCGCGGTGGTGTCCTCGGCGAGCGAGAAGTCGATGCCGGGGTGCTCCTGGCGGAAGGCGGCGAGCGTGGTGGCGAGCCCCGGGAAGGTGCCCAGAGCGGACGGCGGGGTGAGCGCCGCCCCGGCGACCATGCCGAGCCTCACGTGCCCGCGCCGCAGCCCGCCGAACTCCTGCGCCGTCTGCCGGGCGGCCGCCGCGGCGGAGAGCGCGGCCCGGGCGTGCGGCAGCACCGCCTCGCCGACCCGGGTCAGCCGGACGGTGCGGCCCGAGCGATCGAGCAGCGGGTGCCCCAACTCCCGCTCCAGCTGCCGGATCTGGGCGCTCACTCCGGGCTGGCTCAGGTGCAGCAGTTCGGCCGCCCGGGTGAAGCTGCCGTGCTGGGCGACGGTGACGAAGTACTGGAGCTGCCGGAGTTCCATAACTGTTGATCATAGGTGGCAGAACTGCCCGGTCTTGGACGTGCGGACGGCGGGCACTGCAGGCTGAGGGCCATGGAGAGCGTGCGGCAGGACCAGGGTGTGGAATGGATCCGCGAGCAGATCGCGGCGGAGCGACGGGAACTCGCAGGGGTGTTCACCGGCTTCACGGCGGAGCAGTGGAACTCGCCCTCGCTGTGCGACGGTTGGCGGGTGCGGGAGGTGGCCGCCCACGTGAGCACCGGTTTCCGGCACTCAAGGGCTCGGACGGCCTGGGAGCTGGCCCGCTCCGGCGGGAACATCCATCGGATGGCGGACCGCGTCGCCCGCCGGGACGCTGCCGCCCTCACCGACCGTGAGCTGTCCGCCGCCCTGGCCGACCACGCGCGGCACCCCTGGCGGCCCCCGGTCGGCGGCCGGATCGCGGGTCTCGCCCATGACGCGGTCCACGGCCTAGACATCACCGTGGCCCTCGGGATGCCCGCGCGCCTTCCGCTGCCCCGCGCCGCCGCGCTGCTGGGCGCGGTCTCGGCGCGGAGCGTGCGCTTCTTCGGTGCCCGGCTGGAGGGTGTGCGGCTGCGGGCGACGGATGTGGAGTGGTCGTACGGGGAGGGGCGCTCGGTGGTGGAGGGCCGGGCGGAGCACCTGCTGCTGGTGGCGTACGGGCGGCGGGTGCCGCGCGGGCTGCTGGCGGGGGAGGGGGCGGAGCGGTTCGGGTGGGGTCGGTAGGGGGCCGCGCGGGGCGCGAGCAGTACTACCGTACGTAGCTGAATGGCCACTCCTCGGGGGCGGCCCCCGGTCCGCCCGTCGCGTGGGTTCCGTCGTCCCTTCCGCCGCCTGACCTGCGCCCGCCACCCGGCGTGCCTACGATCGGAAGCACCCCTTCCGAATGCATGGCGAGACGGAAGTCAGGTCGCCGATGGCCCCGAGGTCCGCGCAGTGGCCGCCGTACGTGCGGGTCGCGCCGTGGTTGCTGATCGCCGGTGGGCTGGTGTGGAACTCGCTGGAACCGGCCTCCTACTGGGGTGATCCGATGCTGGCGGCGGCCGCCGTACTGGCGGGTGCGCTGCTGACGCTGCGGGACACGGTGGCCGTCGGGGTGGCGAACGTGACCGGGATCCTGCTGGTGTCCGCGCAGGACGGGTCGATCGGGACCCGGGCCGGCTATCTGGAGCTGTTCAACACGCTGTTCGCGGCGCTGCTCGGGGTCGGGGTGAACCGGGTGGTGTCGCGGCACGGGCGGCGGCTGGCCCGGGTGCGGTCGGTGGCGGAGGCGGCGCAGCGGGCGGTGCTGCCGGAGCCGCCGGGGCGGGTGGGGGAACTGGAGGTCGCGGCCTGTTATCGGGCGGCCCAGGACGAGGCGCTGATCGGCGGGGACGCCTACGCGCTGCAGGCGACCCCGTACGGCGTGCGGGTGCTGATCGCGGACGTGCGGGGCAAGGGGCTGCATGCGGTGGGGGCGGTGTCGGTGCTGCTGGGCGCGTTCCGGGAGGAGTCGCACCGCGCACCGGACCTCGGTGTGCTCGCCGACGCCCTGGAGCACTCGCTGACCAGGGAGAGCGCCCACCTGGGCGAGGAACTGCGGCTGGAGGGGTTCATCACGGCGCTGCTGGTGGAGTTCCCGCCGGGGGAGGCACTCGCGCGCACGCTGGACTGCGGGCACCCCGGGCCGTACCTGCTGGGCGGTGCGCCGACGGTGTGCCGGTGGGACGCGGCCGACCCGGGGCTGCCGCTCGGGATGGGAGCCCTGGGCGTGGCGCGGCCGGAACCGGAGACCCGGCCGCTCCCGCCGGGGTGCACGCTGCTGCTGGTGACCGACGGGGTGACCGAGGCCCGGAATTCGGCGGGGGAGTTCTACGACCCGGTACTCGGGCTGGCCCCGCTCGGTCCGTTCGCGGGGCCGGGGGAGGTGCTGGACGCGCTGGTGGCGGACGTGGCGCGGTGGACGGGTGGGCCGCGAGACGACGACATGGCGGTGCTCGCGGTCACCCGCCGAATGACGACGGGGTGACCGACCGAACGGACACGGGGTGACCCGCCATAGCGCACGCCGGGGCGCCGATCAGTCACATGCTTCACGGCTCGGCTCGGTCACGCGAGTATCACGATGAAGTTACGGAAGGTGGGTACTCCATGGAATCCGGCCAAGTTGAGTGACGTCCTCCGGTGGCCGGAAACCGGATGTCCGAATATCGGACGGTGAAATGGACCACTGCTCCCGTAGGCGGTGTGGGTCCCCTGTCGGGCCGCGCTGCCTTGGTCGACGGGCGGGTGCGGCGTCGCGGCGGATCGGCGCCGGGGCATAAGGGGCCGTATGGGAGGCGCAAGGCAGGTCAGGGCAGTGGCGGGATCCGGCCGACCTGCGGTTCGTCCGGAAACGGTTCCGCCGGTTGCCGCGTATCGAAGAGGTGGCCGAGAGTCGCATGGATGAACGAGACGCTTCGCCCCCGCCAGGCCCGTCTGCTGGACCACCGCGACTTCCGGCTCCTGTTGGCCGGAGCCGCGGCGGCCCAGACGGGCAGTCAGGTCACCCTGGTCGCCCTGCCGTTGGTGGCGGTGGTGGTGCTCGACGCCACACCGTTCGAGGTCGGCCTGTTGACCGCCGCCGAGACTGCCGCCTTCCTGCTGGTGGGCCTGCCCGCCGGGGCCTGGCTGGACCGGATGCGCAAGCTCCCGGTGCTGATCCGCGCCGACGTGGTGCGCTGCATCGCCGTCGGCTCGATCCCGCCGGCGGCGGCGCTCGGGGTGCTGACCATGCCGCAGCTGTACCTGGTCGCGCTGGTCACCGGGGTGGCCACGGTGTTCTTCGACGTGGCCCACCAGTCCTTCCTGCCCGCCGTCCTGCCGCGCGAGCGACTGGTCGGCGGCAACGGGGCGCTGGAGACGGTCCGGTCCTCGGCGCAGATCGCCGGGCCGGGCCTCGGCGGCGGGCTGGTCCAGCTGCTCGGCGCGCCGCTCGCCATCGTGGCGGACGCCTGCGGCTACCTCGCCTCCGCTCTGCTGCTCGCCCGGATCCGGGTCGAGGAGGCGCGGCCGGAGCCCGAGCCTGGGCGCTCGCTGCGGGCCGAGGTGGCCGAGGGCGTGCGCTTCGTCCTCGGGCACCCGCTGCTGCGGGCGATCGCCACCGCCACCGCCGTTTCCAACCTGTTCGCCGCCGTGCTGATGGCCGTGCAGACGGTGTTCTGGGTGCGGGTTCTCGACCTGTCGCCCGGCGCCATCGGCGCGCTGCTGTCGGCCTCCGCCCTCGGCGGACTGGCGGGCGCGCTGTGCGCGGGGCAGCTGTCCCGCTGGGTCGGGCAGGCCCGGCTGATCTGGCTGTCCACCGTGGTGACCGCGCCGTTCGCGGTGCTGTGGCCGCTGTCCGAGGGCGGCGCGGGTGCGTGGCTGTTCGGTCTGGCCGCGGGCGTGGTGCTGTTCGGCGCGGTGGCCTACAACGTCGCCCAGGTGAGCTTCCGGCAGAGTGTCTGCCCGCCCGAGCTGCTCGGGCGGATGAACGCCACCATGCGCTTCCTGGTTTGGGGCACCATGCCGATCGGCGCCCTCGGTGGCGGGCTCGTCGCCGACCGAGCCGGGCCGCGCGCCGCCCTGTGGCTCTGCGCGGCGGGATTCCTGCTGGTGCCGGTGCCGCTGCTGCTGTCGCCGCTGCGGCGGATGCGTGACCTGCCCAAGGCGGAAGCCGGGGCCGCCGTGACCGCGGAGGTCCAGGGTGCTGCGGCCGCGGTAGCCCAGGACGCCCAGGAGACCCAGGACGCCCGGAGCGCCGAGCAGCCCGCTGCGAGCCCGACCACTTCGTGACCCCTGACCCCTGACCCTGCCCCTCGACCGAGCACCCGAGCCGAGACCGGAAACCGGAGACCGTTCCGTGCACGCCAGCATCACCGCCGCCTACCTCGCCCGGTACCGCTCCGCCGCCGCCGACTCCCCGGTGGAGCTGCTCCCGCTGACCGGCGCCCAGCGGCGGTTCCTGATCACCCGACGACTCGCGCCGCTGACCCGCTCCGACATCGTCCCGCTGTTCTTCGCCTACCCGCGCGGCACCCTCGACCTGGCCCGGCTGGGGCGTGCGGCCGCCGCGGTCGCCGCCCGCCACCCCGCACTGTGCGGCGGCTTCGCGACCGTACGCGGTACACCCGTGCTGCGGGCCGGCGGGCCCTCGGTCGAGGTCGCCCGGATCGCCGTCGCACCGAACGGAACCTCCGGCGGCGGCGCCGAGGCGGCGCTGCGCGCGGCCCTGCTGGACTGGCCCCTCGACGGGCCCGCGCTGCGCCTGATGATCGCCCAGGAGCCGGACGGAGAAGAGGAGTTGCTCGCCCTCGCGCTGGACCACGCGGCCTGCGACGAACAGTCCCTCGGGGTGCTCGTCGGCGAACTCACCGAGGCCTACCGGCGGGATGAGCCGCCAGCTCCCGGCCCTGACCCGCAGGAACTGGCCGATTTCCGGGAGGCCGTCGAACTCCAGCTGGCCGCCGAGGAGGCCGCCGCCGGCGAGGCCGCCCAGGCCCACTGGGGGCGCCGGCTCGGCGCCGTCACCGGGGCCGGCGGCGGCGCGGCCACGGCCACCGGGATGCTCACCGAGCGGCTACCCGCCGCCGAGGGCGCCGCCCGCAGCGCCGTCTTCCCCGCCCTGCTGGACGCCGTCGGCGCCGCCGCCCAGCGGCTGCACCGCGCGGACGGCCCGCTGGCGCTCGGCTATCCGTGGGGCGGCCGCCCGCCCGGCGCGCCCGCCGCGCTCGGCTGTTTCCTCAACACCCTGGTGCACGCCGTGCCGACGCAATCCGCCGCCGACCTGGAGACGCTCTGCGACGACTGGTGGGACGACCTCGACCACGCCGGCACCCCCTTCGACGAGGTGGTGCGCGCGGCCCGCGCCGCCGGCTCCCTCTGGTCCGGCGCGCTGGACGCGATGCTCACCCTGGAGGACCTCCAGCGGCGCCCGCCGCTGGTGCTCGGCGGCGTCCCCGGCCGGGAGGTCCACCTCGCCGGACGGCCGCTCGCCGCGCCGCTGGCCGTCGCCGCCGCGCACGGCGACGAGCTGCTGGTCCGTCTGGCCTGGGACAGCGAGCGTTTCCCCGCCGCGGACGCCGAGGCCGCCTTCGAGCAGCTGCTCGCCGTGCTGCGCCACCACCTCTCCTAGGCCCGGCCCCTCCAGCAGGCCACCCGTTCCGACAGGCCAGTCCCTTCCGACAGGCCAGTCCCTTCGAACCTCGGGCCGCACCCTCACCCCGGTACGGCCCGGCCCCCACCGGCCGCCGCGGGACCACCCCACACCTGCGCCCGGCCACCGCAGTGCCAACACGCCCACCACACAAGGGAATCACCCATGTTCGCACTCTCTCCCTCGCAGGAGATCGTCTGGCTGCACGAGCAGATGCTGCCGGGCAGTCGCGCCTACAACTTCACAGCCGTGCTCGACCTGTGGGGCACCCTCGACCGCGACGCGCTGCATGCGGGCCTCGCCGCCGTCCTAGGTCACCACCCGGGCCTGCGGCTGGAGTTGGTCCCCCGAGCGGAAGGCCTGCCTGGCCAGCGGGTCGCCGAGAACTGCCAACCGGTGCTGCGTCACAGCGACTTCACCGCCGAGGCCGACCCGGAGGCCGCCTTCCGCCGGCTGCTCGCCGCCGAGGCCGAGGAGCCGCTGGACACCGAGTGCGCCCCGGTGCTGCGCTGGCACCTGGTCCGACTCGGCGAGGACCACCACCGGCTGATCCACGTCGAGCACCACCTCGTCCACGACGGTCACTCCTTCGCCATCCTGCTGCGCGACCTGTTCACCGTCTACCGCGCCCACGTCCTCGACCAGCCGTACGAGCTGCCCGCCGCCCCCTCGTACGAGCAGCACGCCCGCCGCTCCGTCGACCCCGACACCCGCGAGCGCGATCTCGCCTTCTGGACCCGGGAGTTGGCCGACGCCCCGCGTGAGGTCACCCTTCCCGGGCTGGCCAAGCCGGGCGTCGAGCGCCGCCACCGCGGCGGGCAGCTGCGCCAGTCGATCGGGGCCGACCTCGCCGAGCGGCTGCGCGAGCGCAGCAAGGCCGACGGCCACACCCCGTTCAGCACCCTGCTCACCCTGTTCGCGGAACTGTTGCGCCGCCACAGCGGCCACCGCGAACTCGTCATCGGCACCGCCGTCGGCAACCGGCCGGAGGGCTTCGAGAGCACCGTCGGCATGTTCGTCAACACCGTGCCGCTGCGCCTGCGGCTCGACCCGGCCGCCCCCGGCACCGAAGCCGTGGACGAGGCCACCGACGTCCTGTTGCGCGCCCTGCCGCACCAGGACCTGCCGGTGCAGGAGCTGACCCGCCGCCTGGGGCTGCACACCGGCGGCGCCGACAACCCGCTGTTCAACGTGATGTTCAGCGCACACGACGCTGCGCTGCCGGACGTCCAGGCGCCCGACCTGGAGGTCTCGCTCTACGAGGGCTTCAACACCGGCACCACCCGCTTCGACCTCGACCTGGTGCTGCTGCCCGACGACCGCCGGGTGGTCGGCGAGAAACACGGCGCCGCCGGGATGACCCTGGTCTGGGACTACGACGCCGACCTCTTCGGCGAGGCCGGGGCCGTGCTGCTGGCCGACCGCCTGCTGGAACTGCTGCGCAGCTACCTCGACCGGCCGCAGGCGCCGCTCGCCGAGCTCGCCCCCGCGGCCGAGGCCGAACCTGCCGTCTCGGTCACCCCGGCCGGGCTGGACCCGGCCGCAGCCCACGACCCCACCGCGCTCGCCCTGCTGGCCGGCGCCGAGCGGATCAGCTACGGCGAACTCGACCGCCGCGTCGGTGAGTTGACCGACCGGCTGCGCGCCGCCGGGGTCACCCCCGGCCAGCCGGTGGCCGCCGTGCTGCCGCGCGGCACCGACAGCGTGGTCGCCCTGCTCGCCTGCCTGCGCCTCGGCGCCGTCTACGCGCCGCTGTCCACCGAGGACCCGGCCGCCCGGCTCGGCCTGCTGCTGGAGCGACTCGCCCCCGCGCTGGTCCTGGCCACCCGGCAGAGCGCGCTCGCACTGCCCGCCGAGGGCGTCACCCCGGCGCTGCTGGACGGCCCCGCGTTCCCGAAGGCCGAGCCCGCAGCCGTGTTGGAGGGCGCCGCCTACGTCATCCACACCTCCGGCTCCACCGGTGTGCCCAAGCCCGTCCTGGTCGGCCGTGAGGCGCTCGCCGGGTACGTCGCCGCGATCGCGGCCCGCTACGAACTCACCTCCACCGACCGGGTGTTGCTGTTCGCCCGGCCGTCCTTCGACGTGGCGCTGGAGGAGGCGCTGCCCGCCCTCGCCGTCGGCGCCGCGCTCGTGCTGCCGCAGCGCGAGGTGCCCACCGGGCCCGAGCTGGTCGCCGTGCTCGCCGCCCGCGGCGTCACCGTCGCCAACCTGCCGACCAGCTACCTGCTGGGCGTGCGCGAGGACCTGCGCGAGGCGCTGCGGGACGGCCGTTGGACGCCCCGGCTGCTCGTCCTCGGCGGCGAGCGCCTGCCCGCCCGCGCGCTGACCGGCCTGACCGAGTCCACCACCGTGCTCAACGCCTACGGCGTCACCGAGGCCACCGTCACCTCCACCGTCCACCGGGTCACCGAGGCCGACGTCGCCGAGGACGGCGAGATCCCGCTCGGCACCGAGATCGACGGCGTGCGGATCCACGTCCTGGACGAGACCCTGCGCCCGCTCCCGGCCGGCTGTGTCGGTGAACTCGTCGTCGGCGGCCACCTGTTGGCCGAGGGCTACGTCGGCCTGCCGGAGCCCACCGCCGCCCGCTTCACCACCGTCCCCGCTCTCGGCGGCGCCCGGGTCTACCGCACCGGCGACCGCGGCTACCGCGACACCGAGGGACGACTGCGGTTCCTCGGCCGCGCCGACAACCAGGTCAAGCTGCGCGGCCACCGGATCGAACTGGAGGAGATCGAGGCCGCCGCCTCCGCCGAACTCGGCGGCCGCTCCTGTGCCGTGCTGCTGCACACCGACCCGCAGACCGGCCCCCGCCTGGTCGGTTTCCTGGAGGGCGCCGACCGCCCCGACCAGGCCGCTCTGCACGCGGCGCTGGCCCGCCGGCTGCCCGGCGGACTCGTCCCGGCCACCTGGACGGCCGTCCCCTCGATGCCCACCCTGCCCGGCGGCAAGCCCGACCGCGCCGCCCTCGCCCGGCTCGCCGACGAGACCCCCGAGCAGCAGGAGAGCGCGCCCAGTGCCTTCGCCGACCCCGGCCAGGAACTGATCGCCGCCGCCTGGCGCGAGGTGCTCGGCCACGACCGCTTCACCGCCGACTCGCACTTCTTCGAGGTCGGCGGCCACTCGCTGCTCGCCGCCCAGCTGGCCGCCTTCCTGGAGCCGCACCTGGGCAGCCGCCCGCCGCTGCGCACCCTGTTCCGCCACGCCGTGCTGGCCGACCAGGCCCGCGTCCTCGCGGGGGGCTCCAAGTGAGGGAGCGGAGCGAGCGAACCATCAAGAGGCGCGCGTTTCGCGAAGCGACCGCCGAGCGCAGCGAGGTGAGCGCATGAGCGCCCCGTCCGCCGTCCTCGAAGCCGGCCACCGCGAACTCGTCGACGCCTTCGAGAGCTTCGTGCGCCGCGAACTCGTCCCGCTCGCCGCCGAGTTGCCGGAGACCGCCGACCAGGTCCCGGCCGACCTGCGGGCCTATGTGCGCAAGCGCTCCGCCGCGCTCGGCTTCTACGCCGGGGACTACCCCGAGGAACTCGGCGGCGCCGACATGCCGTTCACCGCCGTCGTGCTGCTGCACCACGCCGCCGGGCGCAGCGGCTGCGTGCTCGCCCCGTACGCGCTGGCCGGTTCCGACGGCCCCAGCCCGCTGCTGCGGCACGGCACCCCCGAGCAGATCGAGCGCCACCTCGTCCCGCTGGTGCGCGGCGAGCAGACCCGCTGCCTGGCGCTGACCGAGCCGCAGGCCGGTTCGGACGCGTTCCGGCTCACCACCACCGCCGTGCGCACCGGTGACGGCTGGGTGCTGAACGGGCGCAAGACCTTCGTCAGCAACGCCGAGCACGCCGGGATCGCGCTGGTGGTCGCCGCCACCGACCTCGGCGACGGTGCCGGGCCCACCGCCGGGGCCACCGCCTTCGTGCTGCCGATGGACCAGCCCGGACTGCGGATCGGCCAGCGCTACGAGGGCATGTCCGGCGAGCCGCTGTTCGAGTTGCTGCTCGACCAGGTCAGCGTCGGCCCGGAGGCCGTCATCGGCGGCGAGGAGGGCATCGCGGCGGCCACCGCCCTCGCCATGGACAGCCTCTCCCGCGGCCGTCTGGTCGTCGCCGCGATGTGCAACGGCATCGCCGAGTACGCGCTGCGCGCCGGCGTCGAGTACGCCCGTGAGCGGCGCGCCTTCGGCCGGGTGATCGGCGAGTACCAGCACGTGCAGGAGCACTTGGTGACCACCCGCGCCGAGGTGGAGGCGTCCAAGCTGCTCACCCTCGCCTGCGCCCGACTGGTGGACGAGGGCACCGAGGCGCCCGAGAACGCGGCACTCGCCAAGCTCACCGCCTCCGAGACGGCGGTGCGCGCCGTGGACCGCTCGCTCCAGGTGCACGGCGCCACCGGTTGGGTGCGCGGCCACCCGCTGGAGTTCCTGTACCGCTATGTCCGGATGACCACGATCATCGAAGGGACCTCAGAGGTCCAGAAGGTGATCATCGCCCGTTCCATGGGCCTGAACTGACGACTAGTCACTTATCTGGAGTCGATGATGGAATCCCTGAGCATCGGGCACGGCCGTCCGCACCAGGACGGCGGGGTCCTTGACCTGTTCACCGGCTGGGTGCACCGCACCCCGCACGCACCCGCCCTGATCGACGGCGAGCAGAGCTACAGCTACGCCGAGCTCGACCGCCTCGCCGACGCCGTCGCCGAGACCCTGCGCGGCCGGGTCGGCAAGGGCGACCTGCTCGGCGTCTGCCTCGGCCACTCGGCCGCGCTGGTCGCCGTCACCCTGGCCGCCGCCAAGCTCGGCGCCGTCCACCTGCCGCTGGGCCCGCGCCCGGGCGAGCGGCGGCTGCAGGCCGTCGCCGAGCAACTGCGGCCGGCTTGCCTGGTCGGCGAGCCGGGCGTCCTGCCGGCCGGCGGCGAGCGGCTGTCGCTGGACCTGCCCGCCACCGGCGCGGTGGAGGCCGTACTGGCCTCCGGCGACCAGGCTGCCGTCCCGGTCGGCACCCACTACGCGGTGCTGACCTCGGGCTCCACCGGCACCCCCAAGGCCGTCGCCGTCACCGAACCGGCGCTCGGCGCGCTGCTGCACTGGTACCGCGAACTGACCGGCCTCGGCCCCGGCACCCGGCACAGCCTGCTGATCGGGGTCGCCTTCGACCCGCACCTGATGGAGCTGTGGGCCGGCCTCACCTCCGGCGCCGCGCTGGTCGTCGCCCCCGAGGCCGTCCGGTGGGACTCCGGCGCGCTCACCGACTGGCTCGGCGAGGCCCGGATCACCGTCACCGTGCTGCCCACCCCGCTGGCCGAACCCGTCCTCGGCCGGCCCTGGCCCGCCGGGCTGGCGCTGCGCCACCTGACCGTCGGCGGGGACCGGTTGCGCCGCGTCCCCGGGCCGGACGTCACCGCGACCGTCCACAACGCCTACGGCCCCGCCGAGGCCACCGTCACCACCACCGTGCACACCATGGCGCCCGGCGGCGACCACGGGGACGGCGCGCCGCCGATCGGACTGCCCGTCCCGGGCGCGGTCGTCCTGGTCACCGACGAGCAGGGCCGCCCGGTGCCCAGAGGAGTGGCAGGCGAGCTGCGGATCGGCGGCCGGGGCCTGGCGGCCGGCTACCTCGACCCCGAGCTGACCGCCCGCCGCTTCGTCGAGGTGCCGCCCGGCGTGGACGGCATCGACCGGGTCTACCGCAGCGGCGACCGGGTCGTGATGCGCGCCGACGGCGTGCTGGAGTTCCACGGCCGCCTGGACGACCAGGTCAAGGTCAGCGGGGTGCGGATCGAACCCGCCGAGGTCGAGGCCGCCTTCGAGCGCGACCCGCGGGTACGCCGGGCCGTGGTCGCCGCCGAGGCCGCGGTGACGGGCGGCGCACGGCTGGTGGCCTTCGTCCAGGCCGAGGACGGTGCGCAGGTCGAGGCCCTGCTGGACGCGGTGCGGCCCTGGCTGCCCGAGCAGGCCGTGCCCTCGGCCGTCCGGCTGGTCGACCGCTACCCGCTGGACGCCAACGGCAAGGTGGACCGCGCGGCGCTGCTCGCCGCCGAGGCGCCGGTCGCCGTGGGCGCGGGGGGCTCGGGAGTCTCGGAGGTCGAGGAGGGCGACACCCCGGTCGAGCGCACCGTGCTGAAGCTCTGTCGCGAGCTGATCGGCCGCGCCGACCTCGGTCCGGGCGACAACTTCCTGGCGTCGGGCGGAAACTCGCTCGCCGCCGCCCGACTGCTGGAGTCCCTGGAGGGGGAGTACGGCGTGCGGCTGCGCGCCGCCCTGCTGCTGCGCCAGCCCGACCTGCGGGCGATCGCGCGGCTGGTCCAGGAGCGGATGCCCAGCACCTCGCTCGCGTAGGCCCTGACCGTCCACCCCGCCTGAGCACGGGCGCCCCGGCCTCGCCGCCGGGGCGCCCGGAAGGGAACCAGCCATGACGCTCACCGTCCCCGCCATCCCCACCGTCTCCACCCTCCCCGCCCTGATCGCCCGGCACGCCGAGCGGCACCCGAGCGCGCTCGCCGTGACCGACGGCTCCACCTTCCTCACCTACCGCGAACTCCTGGACGCCTCCGGCCGGTTGGCCGCCGTCCTCGCCGCGCGCGGGATCGGCCCCGGCAGCGCCGTCGGCCTGCTCTGCGCCCGCTCGGCCCGCCTGGCCGTCGCCCAGCTCGCCGTCTGGCGGGCCGGCGGCCACGTCCTCCCGCTCGACCCGGCCTACCCGCGCCCGCGCATCGCCGAGATGGCCGCCGACGCGGACGTGCGCCTCGTCCTCGGCGACAAGACGCTGCTCGCCGAGGTCGGACTGCCCGAGGAACGCACCCTGGTGCTGACCGAGCGCGGCACCGAGGCCACCGGGGAAACGGTGCCGGACGCCGCCGAGGCGGCCGCGCCCGCCCTGCTCTACTACACCTCCGGCTCCACCGGCCGCCCCAAGGGCGTGCTCGTCCCGCACGGCGCCGTCGCCGACCTGGTCACCGCCCCGGACGCGGTCGCCCTCGGCCCGCGCGACCGGGTGCTCCTCCACTCCACCGTCTCCTTCGACGCCGCCACCTTCGAACTGTGGGCCCCGCTCGCCCGGGGCGCCGCCGTCGCGATCTCCCCTGCCGAACGGCCCTCCACCGAGGAACTCGTCCGCGACGTCGAGCGGTTCGGCGTCACAACCCTCCTCCTCACCACCGCGCTCTTCCACCACCTGGCCGCCAAGCAGTCCCGGATCTTCGGCGTGCTGCGCACCGTGGTCGTCGGCGGCGAGGCGATGTCCGCCGAGCACGCCGGGGCGGTGCTGCGGGCCTTCCCGTGGCTGGAGCTGTGCAACGGGTACGGGCCCACCGAGGCCACCACCTTCACCACCCTGCACCGGGTCACCCCGGCCGACTGCGACAACGGTGCCGTCCCGATCGGACGACCCTTCGGCGACGCCCGTGTCCTCGTCCTGGACGAGCGGCTCGCGCCGGTGGAGCCCGGCACGGTGGGCGAGCTCTGGATCGCCGGCGGGCGGCTCGCCCAGGGCTACCTCAACCGGCCCGAGCTGACCGCTGAGCGCTTCCGTACGCTCCCGGGCCAGGGCCGCGCCTACCGCAGCGGTGACCTGGTGCGCCAGCGGCCGGACGGCGTACTGGAGTTCCACGGACGAACCGACGACCAGGTCAAGGTCCGGGGCTTCCGGATCGAACCCGGTGAGGTCGAGCACGCGCTGCTTCAGCTCCCCGAGGTCGCCGAGGTGGCCGTGGTGGTCCGCCGCGCCGGGCAGCCCGACGCCGCGCTCACCGCCTGCCTGGTCCTCGCCGAGGGCGCCCGACCGAGCGTCGAGACCCTGCGCACCCGGCTCGCCGAGCGGCTGCCCGCCCACCTGGTCCCCACCGCCTGGACGGTGCTCGACGTGCTGCCGCTCACCGGCAGCGGCAAGGTCGACCGGCGGGCGCTCGCCACCACCCCCGACCCGGCCGCCGCCTCCGGCCCGGTCGAGGCCGTGCTCACCCCGATCCAGCAGGCCGTCGCCGAGGCGTGGAGCCGCGCCCTGGAACGTCGGATCACCGACCCGGCCGCCGACTTCCTCACCGAGGGCGGCCACTCGCTGCTCGCCATGTGGATCGTCGACGACCTGCGCGAGGACCTCGGCGTCGAACTGTCCCTCGCGGACTTCCTCGGCCACCCCACCGTGGCGGGGCAGGCCGAACTGCTGGAGCGCGCCCTGCGGGCCGCCGACGACACCTCCGGAGCCGACCGATGAGCACCACCGACCAGAGCGACCTGTTGCGCCGCGCCCGCAACCGCCGCGCCGCCACCGCGCCCGGCCGCCCGGCGGCTGCCCCGGCAGCCCCGACAGGCCCGGCCCCGCTCTCCCACGCCCAGCAGCGGATGTGGCTGATGGACCACCTGGGCCAGGGCGGCGCCCTCTACAACGTCCCGCTCGCCACCCGACTGCGCGGCCCGCTCGACCCGGCAGCCCTGGCCGCCGCGCTCACCGCCCTCACCGAGCGGCACGCCGTGCTGCGCACCTGCTACCCCCGCCGGGGCGACCAGCCGTACCAGCGGATCGAACCGGCCGCCCCGGTGCCGCTGCCGATCGTGGACGCCGACGGCACGGACCGGCTCGCCGTCGAGGCCGCCCGGCCGTTCGACCTCGCCACCGGCCCGATGCTGCGCGCACTGCTGCTCCGGCACGGGCCCGAGGACCACACCCTGCTGCTGACGATCCACCACATCGCGGTGGACGGCGGATCGCTCCCGGTGCTCGCGGCCGACCTCGCCGCGCTCTACACCGCGGCTCGTGACGGCGTCGAGCCAGGGCTCCCGTCGCCGGGTATGCCGTACGCCGAGTACGCCCGCCAGGAGCGTGCCCGCGACGCCGAACTCACCGCCGCCGCCGACGCCCGCGCCGCCCACCTGGCCGGCGCCCGGCCGCTGCCGCTGCTGCGGCCCGTCCCGCCCGGCACCCGCGAACGCCGTGCCGCCCTGCACGCCGCACCGCTCGACCCCGCCACCGTCGAGGGACTGCGGCAGCTCGGCGCCCGGCACGGCGCGACGCTGTTCGCCGTCGTGCTCGCCGCCGCCTTCGCCACCCTGCGCACCGCCTCCGGGCAGAACGACCTCACCCTGGGCTGCGCCAGCGGCCACCGGGCCCGGCCCGAGCTGCGCCGGACCGTCGGCCTCGGCGTCAACACTCTCGCCGTGCGGGCCGAGCTGGCCGGGGAGGAGACCTTCAGCGAGGCGCTGGCCCTGGTGCGTGGCGCGCTGCTCGACGCGCAGCAGCACCACCAGGTGCCCTTCGACCTGGTGGTCGAGCGGCTCGGCGCGGCCTCGCGCGGCGCGGACGGCACCCCGCTGCTGTCGGTCAGCTGCGACCTGGTCCAGCCCGTCACGCCGCTGGAACTTCCCGGGCTGGCCGCCGAGAACATCGAACTCGACCTCGGGCTCGCCAAGTTCGGCCTCGCCCTGCTGCTGGAGGACGGGCCGCAGCCGCGCTGCCTGGTCCAGCACGACCGGGACGCGCTGGACGAGACCACCGCCGCGCGGTTGCTCGACGCCTTCGCCGCCGTGCTCGACGCGGTGGCCTCGGACGCCGACCTGCCGCTGTCGGAGCTGCCCGGAAGCCGTCTGGTCGCCGCCCAGCACCCGCTGGTGGAGGCGCTGTTGGCCGACCCGAGGGTGGCCGAGGCGGCGGTGGTCGAGGCCGCCGGCGGTCCGCCGCTCGCCTACGCCGTGGTGCGCGGCCCGGTCGCCCCCAGCGGCAGCGACCTGCGTTCGGTCCTGCGACGCGGCCTGAATGCTGCCGAACTCCCGCTCGCGATCACCCTGTTGGACCGGATCCCGCGCACCGTGGACGGCGCCGTCGACCGAGACCGACTGCCCGGCGCCGCCCCGGCCGGCGCCTCCGCGCGACCCGGCCCGCTCGACCTGGTCCGCACCGCCTTCGGTGAACTGCTCGGCAGCGTCCCGCCCGCCGACGGCGACTTCTTCGCCCTCGGCGGCCACTCGCTGGTCGCCGTCCAGCTCGCCGAACGCCTGCGCACCCGCGTCGGGCTGCCGCTCACCGGTCTCGACATCCTGGAACAGCGCACCCCGCGCGCCCTCGCCGCCCTGCTCGCCACCCGCGCGGACGAGCGCCGTGCCGCCCTCGCCCGGACCGGCGCCCACACCCGCACCAGGCCCCGCACCGGGACCGTGCTGCTCACCGGTGCCACCGGTGGTGTCGGCGCGGCCGTACTGCAGGAGCTGATGGCCCAGGGCCGCCCGGTGCGGGTACTGGTCCGACCGGAGTCCGCACACCTGCCGACCCTGCACGGCGCCGAGATCGCCGAAGGCGACCTGGCCGACCTGGACAGCCTCCACCGCGCGGTCAAGGGCGTGGACGCGGTCATCCACTCCGCCTGCACCTTCACCGAGCACGCCACCGACCTCGCCGCCATGCGCGCGCTGCTGGACGGCTGGTCCGGCGGGCCGTTCGTGTTCGTCAGCAGCATCGACGCCTACGGACGGCCAACCGGCACGGACGTCGCCGAGGGCGGTCCGAGTGGCGCGCCGGTCACCGCCTACGGGCAGGCGAAGCTGGACTGCGAACAGCTGCTCTTCGAGGCCGCCGAGGCGGGCGGACGCGGCCCGGTCACCGCCGTGCGCGCCCCGATCGTCTGGGGCCCGCAGCAGCGCCTGCGCGACCAGCTCCGCTGGGGCTCCACCGGCGAGCTCTACCAGGCCGCGCTGGCCGGCCGGCCCATCGCCCTTCCCGCCCCGGCCCCAGGCGGGCGCGACACCTGGAACGGCGCCGCCTGGGTGCACTCGGCGGCCCTTGCCCGCGCCCTCGCCGCCTGCGCGGTGCCCGCCCACCCCGCCGCCGGACGCGTCGTGAACGCGATCAGCGGGCACGTCTCCTGGGCGGAGTTCACCACCGAGCTGATCCGGCTGCTCGGCTCGGAGAGCACGCTGGACCAGCGCCCCGACGCCGACCCGGAGCTGCGCCGCCCCTGGCACTACCGGGCGGAGACCCTCGCGGTCGCGCTCCGGCCGGAGCCGGGGGAGGACTGGCGCACCGTGCTGGCGGCCATGGTCGGCTGAGGCCGGCGCACGCGGCGGAGGAGTCCGGCACCGGACTCCTCCGCCCGGCTACCGCAGCTGCCGCAGCCGGGGCGCTGCGGTGTCGCGGATCCGCCGTAGGGCTCCCGGTCCGCGGCTCCGGCCGACCCGGTCGCGCTCGCGCTCGTGCTCGTGCTCGTGCTCGTGCTCGTGCTCAAGGGAACGTCCTCCGTGTTCGTACCGCCGCCGCTGCGCGTCGGAGTGCGGCGGGACCGGACGCGTCCGCCGCACCGGTCGCGTCGGCCGGGAGCCCACCCGACCGCCTCAGTCGATGGTCACCACCCGCGCCCACGCGGGTGGCGCGTCCGGCCGGTAGTCGGGGTTGGCCTCGTTGTACCGCACCGGCCTCCGGAACAGGCCGACCACCGTACGACAGGACGGCGCGACCTCGGGCCAGGGAGTCTGCCCGTCCGTCAGCACCACGACCACGTCCGGCTGCGGCCGGGTCCGCAGCGCCGCCGCGAAGCCCGTGCGCAGATCGGTGCCCCCGCCGCCGATCAGGGAGATGCCCGCCGCCTGACAGATCGGCTGGACGGTCTGCGCGGCCGCGTCACAGGACAGGACGGTGACCTGGTCGTGACGGCCGCCGACCGCCCGGCCGATCGCCGCGACCTCCAGCAGCGCGCTGCCCAGCTCGTCGTCGGAGACCGACCCCGAGGTGTCGATCACCACCGAGACGCACGGCGGGCGCCGCCGCAGGCTCGGCAGCACCACGCCCGCCAGGGCGGTCGAGCGGCGGGCGGGCCGGCCGTAGCTGTAGTCCCCGCCCGAGCCGGGCCCGGAGACCGCCGAGCGCATCGCCGCGCCCAGTAGTTGGCGCCAGGGCTGCGGCGGGTGGAACGCCTCCTCGGCCCAGCGCCGCCAGCCCGCCGGCGTGTCGCCGGGGCGGGCCCGGATGCCCTCGGCGACCCGGAAGCGGACGGCGTCCCGCTCCTGCGGGGTCAGCCCGTGGGCGCCGTCCGGCCCCAGCTCCCAGGGGCGGTCCACGCCGTCGGCGCCGCTGCCGCAGTCCAGCCAGGCCAGGCCCGGTTTGCGCAGGTCGAAGCCGAAGCCGCGGAGGTAGTCCTCCATCAGCTGCCCCTCCGGCAGGTGGAGGCGCTTGGGCGTCAGGGCGCCCACGGGGGTGACCAGCCCGTCCCCGTACGCGTCGTCGTTGATCTCGCAGTCGGCGGCGATGTTCATCCGCAGCCGGTCGTGCCGGCCCTTCAGCCCGAGGTCGCGGGCCAGCCGGTCGCTGCGCCCGTGATGGTCGCGCAGCAGGTGCGACACCTCGTGCACCCACACCGAGGCCAGGTCCTCCACCTGGGTGCGCTCGACGAAGGCCGGGGAGGCGTAGCAGCGCCAGTAGCGGTCCACGGCCATCGTCGGCACCTGCCGGGACTCCACCAGGTGCAGGGCGAACAGCGCGGTCGCCAGGTAGGGGCGGGCCCGGACGGCCTGCAGTCGGGCGGCGTACAGCTTGTCGAGGTCCAACCGGCCGGCCTGCGGCTTGATCTGCCAGCCGGCGTCCAGGGGCGTGGGGGCCGGCCTGGCGACCTTCGGCCTGATGCGCCCGCCGACGTCCAGCGGCGTCGCGCCCGCGTTCATCGGCGGGTCTTCGCGTCGGCCCGGGCGGCGGCGAGGTCGGCCCGCCGGGACAGGGCCACCGTCGAGGCCAGGTGCTCGATCGACTCCGGTACCTCCCAGTCCTCCCGCGCAGCGAGGCGAGCGAGGTGGCCGGGACGACCAGCACATCCGGCGCGCCGGTCTCCATCGCCCGCACCAGCAGGGCCCAGGCCGAGTCCCACCTCGCCCGCTCCGGCCGATTGCGTACCGCGGCCACCACCCCGTCCAGCACCACCTGGCGCAGGTCCCCGCGCTCGGGCAGCACCGCGTTCGCCGGGTCGGCGAGCAGCTTCTCCGGGTCCGGCAGGTCCATCCGGTCCATGCTCGCCATCAGCTCCAGCCCCGGACCGTCCCCGACGGTTCCCCGGACCAGCAGCGACAGCACCTCCCGGGAGGAGCCCGCCGCGGTGGCGAAGGCGATCAGCCGCAGCGTCATGTCCCAGCTGCGCGGGGACGGCCAGGCGCCACCGCGCCGGGTCTCGGTGGTGGGCAGCCGGTGCACCAACTCCGGCCGGGCGGAGAGCAGTTCACACACCGCGCGGCGGGCGAGCGCGACCGCGGCGGGCAGCTGCGCCGGATCGAGCTGCGGAAGGGTGGCGACCGGCCACACCCCGCCGAGGCCGCGCACCACCACCTCGTGGTCGTGCACCCACTGCAGATGGACGAACCGGTTGGCCAGCGGCGGGCTCAGCTCCCACCCGTCGGCCGCCGAGGAGCGCGGGTTGGCGGCGGCCACGATCCGTACGCCGGGTGGCAGTCGGAGGGCGCCGATGCGCCGCTCCAGGACCAGCCGGAGCAGTGCGGCCTGGACGGCGGGCGGCGCGGTGGACAGCTCGTCCAGGAACAGCAGCCCACGCCCGGCCCGGACCAGGCGCACCGCCCAGTCCGGCGGGGCCAGCGGGACGCCCTGCTGTGCCGGATCGTCGCCGACGATGGGCAGGCCGGAGAAGTCCGAGGGCTCGTGGACGCTGGCGATCACCGTGGTGAGCGGCAGCTCCAGGGCCTCGGCGAGCTGGTTGAGGGCGGCGGTCTTGCCGATTCCGGGCTCGCCCCAGAGCAGGACGGGCAGGTCGGCGGCGACGGCCAGGGTGAGGGCCTCCAGTTGGATGTCGGCGCGGGGCTCGGTGCTGGTGTCGTTCAGCAGGGTGAGCAGCTCGCGGGCGACGTCGAGCCGGGCGGCGGGGGCGTGCGTGGGCATGGGTGATCACCTCGGGAAGTCGGAAGCTCGGGAAATCGGAAGCTCGGGAAATCGGAAGTAGAGGGGCTCGGCAGGGGTTCCGGCAGGCTTCAGCGCGTGCGGGTGCGCGGGTTGCAGCGTGGGCTGCACTGCGGGTTGCAGCGCGCGGCGGTGTACAGGCCGCAGCGGCGTCGGCACGGACGCCGGCGGAACGGGAAGCCGTCGGGCCCCGGGTCGGTCAGGCCCGCCCGGTAGAGGCCGTAGGCCATCCGACGCTTCGCGGCCGCCGTCAGCTCGTCCTGCAACGGGCCCGGGCGAAGTACCGCCCGGGGGCCGAGCAGGTCCTCGACCAGGGCCAGCGCCCCGGCGGTGTCGCCGTGGTCCAACCGCTCGCGCACGCCGGCCAGTTCGGTCGGATTGCGGTGCGCTTGGTCGACGGCCCGCAGGCAGGGCAGTGGGGTGCCGGACAGCGCGGCGAGCAGCTCCTCGCGGCGTAGCTGGGCCGGGTCGTGGTCGAGCGGGGTGAGCACCCCGTCGACCACGGCGATCCGGTGCCGGGCGCCGCGACAGTCCACCAGCCGTTGCGTGGGCGGTGGTTGGAGCGTCCGACTCGGCTGGTGCCCGGGCGCGAGCGCGGCCGCGACCAGTGGGTGCAGCCGCTCCGGCTCGATCGCGCCGCTGTGCAGCAGGTCGAGGTCGGGCAGCGCCCAGGTCGCCGCGTCGGGCAGCAGCGGCAGCGCCTGGAAGTTCCCGGCCGCCTCCGCGGCGGGTTCGCCCGCCCTGAGCAGCACGTGCCGCCGACGCCCCAGCCGCACGACGACGGGTCCGGCCGGGCGCCCGTCGGCGCGCAGCAGCAGTTCGGCCTCGGCGGCCCACCGGTCGACGGCGCAGCGCGGCGCCGGCGTGCCGAGTCCCTCAGCCTTCTGGGAGCTCGGCGGACCGACCCCGGCGCGCAACGCCAACTCCCCGCTCCGGTCCGCGTCCCACAGGTGCCGGTGCAGGTCGTAGCGGAACCGGCGGCTGGGATGCGGGTGCGGATGCCGGGGCCCGCCGTCGTCGTAGCCGTCCCAGAGCGCGAGGCTGATGTGCTGCCCGTGCGCCGCCCAGGCGGGTGGCGTACGGACCACCAGGGACACCGGCCGCTCGCCCGGGTAACGGGCCAGCGTCATGGTGAGCCCCGGCCGCAGCAGCCCGTCGGGGGCGGTCCTCGGCAGGTGCCAGCGCAGCAAGTCCGGTGCCAGGCGGCGCAGATCGCTCCGCACTCGGTCGGCGATCTGTTGGCCGTGGGCGCGCGAGACGTCCCGCAGCCGGAACTCGACCTCGACGTTCGCCGCGGCGCAGGCCCCGGCCCAGTCGCCGACCCGGCGCCGCGCGGTGGCGGTTTCGATCATGGAGGGCGGCACGGCGTACTCGCGTACGCGCCGCCAGAAGGAGAGGTGGGAGTCGTGCCCGATCGCGGTGTGAGTGTTCATCAGCACTCACCTTGCGCGGACGGGCCCTCCGATCTGTGATCAGCGAGAGTGGTCATCGCCGGGGAGCATAGCGCCCCGCCGTCGCCGTCCGCCACACCGATTCGGCCCGCGACCGTCCGTCGGCGCTCAAGGACCGCTGGAGGGCAGGTCGACGTCGGCCCCCGGTGGATCGCGCCGGGGGCGCTCGGTCGTGCCCTTCCCCGCGCGGGGCGATCGTCGAACCCGGTCAACCCGCTGTTCGGCTGGCCGATTTCACCCCCTTTCGTCCCCGGGTGGGTCGCGGGGCCGTGGCGCTCGGGCGCAGACTGGTCCGTACGCGGGAATTCCGACCGCAAGGGGTAGGCATGGCCGTACGACCCGTCAGGCACAGGGCAGTTGGACGGATCCGGACCGCGATCGGCGCGCTCGCCGTCGCGCTGGTGGCGGGAGTGGCGGTCGGGGTGCCGGCCGCACCGGCGGAGGCGGCCGGGGGCAAGGTCGTGTACCTGACCTTCGACGACGGCCCCAGTCCCGCCTACACGCCGCGGATCCTGTCGATCCTCGACCGCTACGGGGTGCACGCCACCTTCTTCGAGATCGGCGAGAACGTCGCGGCCCATCCCTCGCTGACCAAGCAGGTCGCCCGCCAGGGGCACAGCGTGCAGAACCACTCCTGGTCGCACCCGGACCTGCGCCGGCTCTCCGCCACCTCCTTCAACGCCCAGGTGAGCAGGACCGATCAGGCCATCCGCGCCCAGACCGGCCGCGCCCCCAAGTGCCTGCGCCCGCCGTACGGCGCGGTCAACGGCACAGTGCGCTCCCGGGCGGCGGGGCTGGGCAAGCAGGTGGTGCTCTGGTCGGTCGACCCGGCGGACTGGTCCCGACCGGGGACGGGCGCGATCCAGTCGCGGGTGCTGAACAACGTCCGTTCGGGTTCGGTGATCCTGCTGCACGACGGCGGCGGCGACCGCAGCCAGACCGCGGCCGCGCTGCCGACGATCCTGTCCACCCTCAAGGCGCGCGGGTACAGCTTCGGGATCCTGTGCTGACCGCGCCATCCCGCCCTGACCAGGGGACCTTCGGCTGACCGGTCGACCCTCGGCTGATCGGGCAGGCGCAGACGCGAAACGGCCGGCCCGGTGGCCGGCCGTTGGTCGCGGGGCCGTCAGCTCTGCCCGTTGAGGATCAGCGCCCAGGCGAGGCACCCGAGCGCGGCGGTGCACAGTAGGGCTCGCAACACGTTGAAGCGCACCCACCGGGCCTCGAAGCGCCCGCGGACCGCCGCCGGGTCGGCGATCGCCTGCGGTGTTCCGGCGGCCGCCAACTCGTCGTTCATCGGGATGTTGACCGAACGGGTGACCCCGATCGCCGCCGCGTACAGCACCAGGGCGGCCACCGTCGCGGGCAGCACGTCATGGCCGTCCGAGGGCAGGTGCAGGGCCACCGCGGCCGCCGTGGTGAGCAGGGCGCCGACGAAGCCGAGCACAAACCAGCCGTTCAGGATCGCCACGTTGACGCGCTGCATGACCTCGATGAACGTCCGGTCATCGACCCGGGCGAGCGCGGGCATCACCGAGCATGCGTACGCGTAGAACAGTCCGGCGGTCAGTCCGCAGGTCAGGGTGGCCGCCACCAGGACGAGTGTGCGTGCCGTTTCCATCTTCGCAGCCCCTCTGTTCGGCATCCGCCGGGTGTCGGCCCGGTCCCCCGTGGGCCGATCATCCGGCATCCGGGCCGCTCGGGCCACCTCGACCGCTCACAACCGTCTCAAATGACAAACCGTCAAATGACGTCTGATTTCGGCCGAGATGGGGCGCGACCAGCCGGGCCGGGAACTCGGGCTAGACCGTCGGGACCGCGCCGCCCTCGGCGTAGTCCACCTGGACGCCCGCGAGGCCTCGGGCCCAGGCGGTGGTGATCGGGGCGAGCTGGGCGCGGGTCGGCGGGGCGGGACCGAGGCCGATGGGGAGGTGGGTGCGGCCGTCGCGGGTGCGGTAGGGGTGCGGCCAGGCGTGGAGGTGGGTGGCGCCGGCTTCCTCCAGGGCGGCGAGGAGGGCCCGGAGCCGGCCGCGGACGGCGCCCATGGACTCCTCGCCGGTGGTGACGACGGCCCAGGCGGCGTGGCGGCGGTGCAGCGGGGGCGGGGAGAGCAGGGCAGGCCAGGGGTCGGCACGCTCGGTGGTGAGTTCCCAGGCGCGGTAGAGCTCCTCGGTGAGCAGGTCGCGGGTGTCGGAGCTGACCTGGGTGGTGCAGCTGCGGACCGGGGCGGAGGGGGTGAGCACGGTCAGGGGTGCGTCGGGGCGGTCGGCCGAGCCGGCGGCCAGGCCGACGGGTCGGCGCCAGTCCCAGGACGCCCAGGTCTCGGCGAAGCGCTGGAACTGGTCGCCCTCAGCGGTGTCGTGCGCATCCAGGACGGTCCGCGCGGCCAGTACCGACCAGGCCAGCGAGGGTAGTTGGCCGAACGGCGCGGAATCCAGGCCACGCGCCCGCGCCCAGGTCTTGACTTCCCGGGCCAGCCGGACGAAGTCCCGGTGCCGGTCGCCGACCGCCGTCAGGATCGCCTCGGCGTCCGTGACGGCGCTCAGCGCGATCGCGGCCGCTTCGCCCAACTCGGCCCGCCGGGCGACGGCTTGGGCGGGGTCGAGCGAACCGGTGAAGACCACGACCAGGTCGACGGCGAGCCCGCCCGCCTCCAGCCGCAGCCCCGGCACCCGGGCGCCGCGCACCTCGCGTACCTGCCGCGCCTGCGGCAGCGCGGCCGCCACCCGGGCGCGGACGCCGGCCAGGTCGGCCGGGCCGGGCAGGGCCGCCACCAGGTCGAGGTCGCCGCCGTCCAACTGACAGCCCAACCGTCGCGAGCCGACGGTGTGGACCATACCCTCGGGCAGCGCGGAAGTGATCTGCGAGGCCAACTCGACGGCGACAGCGATCCGTTCGGCGGGCTCGGGCCGCAGCGAGACCACCGGCTCCTCCGGCGGCACCCGCACCTCGCCTGTTCCCAGCGAGACCACCGCCCGCGTCCGCATCGGCTCGCCGCCCCGCCGGGAGAGCACCACCAGCTCGCCCACCCGGGCCGAGACCCCGCTGAGCCGGGCCGCACAGTCGGCGGCCACCCGCTGCGGGTCCGTGCTGCGTCCGAGGGACAGGTGCGGGGTGTAGCCCTCGGCGCGGCCCCGGCAGCGGGGGAAGCGCCGTTCGAGGGCGTGCCGCAGGGCCGCCCAGGGCTCGGGGGAGGCGGCGGCCGGGTCCAGCCAGACGGTGGCGTCCTCGCGGTGGCCGAAGGTGTGCACGCCGTCGAGGCGGGCGGTGAACGGCGCGACCTCGGCGGCGGCCGCGCCGAGCAGCGGCAGGGCGCGGTCGAACTCGGACTCCGGGACGAAACCGAACAGCAGGTTGACGTGCGGGGGCCAGCGCCGCAGCTGGGGGTCGTACGCGGCGCGCAGCCGCTGGATCGGAGGCCACAGCTCCTTGGGCGGCAGCCAGGCGACGGCGGTGCGCGCGGTCGGTGCGGCGTCGAGCGTCTCCGCGGTGGAGCCGCCGCCGAGGGCGAGGTCCACGGCCACGCCGTAATGGTCGGAGGGGTGGAGCCCGTCCTCGGTCGGGTGGTCGCCGAGCAGGGCGGCCGCGGTGGCGCGGGCGCGGTCGGAGCGGAGCAGCACGCGGTCGAGGCGGCCGGCGCGGCCGGTGAGCGAGGAGACGGCGGCGAGCGGGTTGACGGTCGGGTCGAAGGTGGGGGTGTCGTCGGCCGGGCCGTGCACCTGGGACCAGGCGTCCCGCAGCCCGAGGGCCGCGGCCGGGCCGGCCGGGCCGGAACGTCCGTCGTTGAAGTCCCCGAGCAGCAGCAGCTCGCCCTCCACCCCGCCCAATCCCACGGCCAGCTCGGCGAGTTCGGCCTGCCGTCGGGCCGGGCCGTCCGTCGAGTGGTCGCTGGTCAGGTGGACGGCGGCGACGGTCAGCGGCACATCGGCGGTCCGGAGGGTGACGGCGATGACGGCCTTGTGCGGGCCGAGCCGGCGCCACCCGGCCTCCAGCGCCGGGAGGCGGCTGAGCAGCAGCAGCCCGTGGTCGGCCACGTCGGGGCCGGACGGGTCGGTGCCCAGCGTGTAACCGTCGCGGACCCAGGGCGCGGCCAACAGCAGGGCCACCAGGGCGGGTTCGACCTCCTGCAGCGCGATGACGTCGGCGTCGGCGGCCTCCAGCGCGGCGAGCAGCAGCGGCCGGCGGCGGGCGGTGTCGATCCGGTCGGCGTCGTAGCGGTCCCACAGGGTGTTCCAGGTGATGACGCGCAGGCTGTCCGTGGCGGCAGTGCGGGCGTCGGCGCCGGCATCGCCGCCGGGCTGCCAGCCGCCCTCCGGCCGCCAGACGTGCGGCGCGGTGGCGGTGAAGAAGGGGGCGGGCAGCCGGCGCGGCTCGGTCCGGTGTCCGGCCTCGGTGGTGTCGAGGAGGTCCACGCCGGTGGCGCGGTCCCAGACCCGCACACCGTCGGCCTCGACCCAGTGCACCCGGTGCCAGGGGATCTCGCCGGAGGCGGCGAAGGCCTCCAGCGGGACGCGCTTGGTGCGGTCGTCGCGCTGGCGCACACCCAGGGTGAACCGGGCCGGGTCGAAACGGGCGTCCCAGCGGATGCGCTGGCAGACCTGTTCGATGGGGCGCATCAGTCCTCCTCGGGGCCGAGTGTGTCGGGTGTGTCGGGCGAGTGGAGCGCACCCGCCGTGTCCTCCACGGTGCCACCCGGGCCGACGTACCAGGTGCGGTGGGCCTGGCCGGGGTAGGGCGGGCTGTAGCGGTGCAGCTGGGCCGTGAGCACCTCGGGCGGCACCGGGTGCGGTCGGACGGCGTTGCGGCGCAGCAGCTCCTCCTCGCCGACCAGCAGCACCACCTGGGTGACCAGGGCGTCGCGACGCTGTGCGATGGCGTGGACGTGGGAGCGCTGGTGGCGGTTGAGCGAGGTGGCGTCCCAGACCGCGGTGGCGGCCGGGTCGGCGAGCGCCTCGTCCAGCCGGTCCAGGGCCTCGCGCAGCACCTCGGGGTTGTCACGCTGGTCGGCGCGCGAGCCGCGGGCGGCGCGCAGGTCGTCCAGGCTGATCCGGGTGGCGGCCCCGGGCAGGGTGGCGGCGAAGGTGCTCTTGCCGCTGCCGGCCGGGCCGCTCAGCTGGACCAGT
This sequence comes from Kitasatospora sp. NPDC004669, assembly GCF_040609455.1. Classification (NCBI taxonomy): domain Bacteria; kingdom Bacillati; phylum Actinomycetota; class Actinomycetes; order Kitasatosporales; family Streptomycetaceae; genus Kitasatospora; species Kitasatospora sp. NPDC004669. Next base: position 58,639 of record NZ_JBEXKB010000030.1, on the reverse strand, counting down.
CGGGGGAAGCGGCCGTCCCGCCAGCGCCAGGAGGCGGCGACCGCTTCCTCGACGGTGGAGATCCGGCCGAGCGCGTAGGCCTCGCGGGCCTGCGCCCAGCAGCGGTCGGCGGCGTCGCGGCCGAGGTCGGCGAGCGCCTCGCGCAGGCCGGTGCGCAGCCGGCCGAGCGGGTCGGGGCCGAGCAGTCCGGCGTCCTCGGCGTGCAGGGCGGACCAGGCGACCTGCTCGCGCTCGGCCTGGCCGGGGGCGGCGGTCGCGGCCACCGCGTGCAGGACGCCGAGGTCGGCGGCGAAGGAGAGCCGGACGAGCCCGGCGCGGCGGTCCTCGTCCGGGTACGGCTGCTGCAGCCGGGGGTGCAGCCCGACCAGGTCGGCGACCCGCCGGGCCAGCGGCAGGCCGAGCCGCCCGGCGAGCCGCGGTGCCAGCTGCTCCCGGCAGGCGGTGCGCAGCGCGGTGGCGAGCACGCCGGCCAGCCGGGCGTCGCCGGTGCGGCCGAGTTCGTCCAGCCGGGCGGAGACCTCCGCCAACTCCTCCGGCGGGCAGCTCGGTTCGGACAGTCCCAGGGCCTCGGCCAGCAGCGGGAGTTCGGGCAGTTGGCCCGAACGCACCGACCACAGTGCGGCGTTCGGCCCGAGCCCGTTCTCCACCACGGCGGCGTGCATCCAGTGGGTGTCGGTGCGCACGTGCTGCGGGCGGACCCACTTGGCGATCCGCTCGCCGAACTCGGCCCGGGGGAAGCCCCGGACGGTTCGGACGACGTACCCCTCCTGTCGGTCGAGGTCCAGCCGCAGGGCGCGCAGCGCGCGTTCGTCGTAGCGGCCCCGCCACAGCACCCGGGGCGTGGGGACGCCGAGGTGGCGCAGGAAGCGGACGGTGCCGTCCCAGTCCAGGCAGTGGTCCTGGTCGGTCCAGACGGAGAAGCCGTAGAACCAGCTGTCCAGGTCGGTGTACGGGATGGAGTGCCGGGCGAACAGGTTCTCGCCGCAGATCCGCCAGCCGTCCGGGATCCTGGCGCCGATCCGGCCCTGCAGGCCCTTGACCCAGGCCCGGGAGGGGTGGTGGGCGGAGTCCAGCGAGCGGGCGTGCAGGCCGTCGGGATAGAGGGTGGTGTTCTCGCCGTCGAGCTTCTCGGTGACGACGACCTCCGCCCCGGCCAGGCCGGAGAGCTCCCCGGTCCGTACGTCGTCCGCCGCCACCCCTGGTGACCAGGGGAGATGCGGCGTCCGGGGGTAGTGCACTCGCATTTCGGGCTCCCTGAACGTCCTTGATCCGGCGGACACTGTAGGAGCGCGTGGGAGGGTCGGGCCACCGATTATCGGCGCCGGCGCAGACCCGGGGCCCGCCGCTCGGGTCCGTGCCGGGCCCGCGACGATGCGCGGGAGGCAGGCTCTAGTCGATGCGGTGCTCGCGCCAGAAGGGGCCCAGGTCGACGCGGGTGGCGGCCTGGGCGGCGTCCTTGAACTCGGCGGTGGTGGAGACGCCGTTCCAGTGCGCGTGGGCGTAGTCGCGCAGTAGGGCGGACATGGTGTCCGGGCCGATCAGGCGGCGCAGTTCGTGCAGGGCGCAGGAGCCGTGGTCGTAGATGACGGCCTCGTAGCGGTCGGGGTGGGTGTCCCAGTAGCTCATCGGGTTGGTGAGGTGTTCGGCTGCGGCCTTCCAGGGCGTGGCGGCGGTGCAGCCCTCGCCGGTGTCGTTGAGGGCGAGGTCCATGGCGTACTCGGCGAAGGACTCGTCCAGCCAGGGCGCGTGGTACTGGTCGTCGCCGACGATGCCGTACCACCACTGGTGCGCCAACTCGTGGATCACGGCGGAGGGTCTGATCCGGGCGAGGACGAAGGCCGGGTACTCCATGCCGCCGAACGGGAAGGCGTTGTCGAGCACCACGGCCAGGTCGCCGTACGGGTAGGTGCCGTAGTTCGCGGAGTGCGCGTCGATGGTCCGCAGCGACAGGTCGAGCATCTTGCGGGCGTCCTCGGCGTTGACGGCGGCGACTGAGTAGACGGCGATCCGGACCCCGTTGCCGGACTGGCCCGCGATCCGGCTGAACGGCCCGGCCGCCCAGGCGAATTCGCGTACGCGCTTGGCGGTCGCCCGGGTGACCGTACGGCCCGGCTCGCCGGGGGTGTCGACGGCGGTGCCGGTAGCGGGGACCGACAGGTCGGCGGGGTGGTCGAGGGTGACGGCGAAGTCGGAGGTGAGAGCGTAGAAGGACTCCCCGAGCTCGGAGTACGGGTCGAGGTGCCAGCCCGCCCCGTCGCGGACGGCGAGGACCGGCAGGGCGTTGCCGACGAAGCTGAAGGCGCCGTCGCGGCCGAAGCGGTCGATGCCGTCCGGGACGTCGATGGCGAGGTCGAACTCGACGGTGCCGGAGGCGCCTTGGGCCAGCGGGCGGGGCAGCGGGACGCGCAGTGCGGTGCAGGCGACCTCGAAGGTGCCGTCCAGGCCGCTCATCCGGACGGACGGGGAGGCGCAGCCGCCGCGGAAGTTGTCCCAGAGCCGCAGGTACACCTCGCGCAGCGGTTCGGGCGAGGCATTGGCGAAGGTGATCCGCTCGTGGCCGTGCCAGTGCGCGCCGGTGGCGTCGCTGCGCAGCTCCACGGTGTAGGCGGGCGTGCCGGGGGTGCGCGTCTGGTCGGCGGGGGTGCGGCCGGTCGGGGCGGCGGCCACCGACAGGAGCACGGCGAGGACGGCGAACAGGGTGAGGGGGCGTCGCACGCCGTGAACTCCTGTCGTTGGTGTGGGAATCAGGTGAGGTGTCGGGCCAGAACCCGCTGGACCGCGCGGTCGACGGCGGGCAGTGCGGTGGCGAGGTCGGTGTAGACCACGCCCTCGACGGTCGCGACCGTGTGCAGGCCCTGGACCAGGAAGGTGTACTCCCGGCCGCGTTCCAGCAGCAGCACGATCGGCTTGCCGAAGGCACTGGCCCAGCCGATCTCGATGTGGGTGCCGGGTGAGGCCGGCGAGCCGGGCAGGGCGACGAACAGCTCGGCCTTGCGGATCTCGTCCTGGTCGAGCTTGGTGCACTGCTCGGGCCGCATCAGTTCGGCGCCCCAGGCTTCCCGGCGGTGGGCGTTGTGTACGGCGGTGCCCTGGGCCTCGAAGTGTTTGATCAGCAGGTCGAAGGGCGCCCGGGCGCCGGCCGGCATCTCGCCGGTCGCCGGGTCGATCAGTTGGATGAACGGGCCTGCCAGGAACAGGGATCGGGGCGGGGCGTGGGTGTGCTCGGTCATGGCGGTCAGTCCTTCAGGAAGCACTGGATGTAGGCGTCGCCGCTGGTGCCGTAGGTGTACTCGGTGGTGTCGTAGGCCGTGTACGGGTGGCGCTCGACCCGGATGCGGCGGAAGTGCGGGGTGTACTGCCAGCGCAGCTCGGGCTTGGTGCTGAAGAAGGGGATGAACACGCCGCCCGGGCGCAGAACCCGGACCACCTCGGGCATGGTCCGGGCCCAGAGCTCGGTGTCGGTCCACACCTCCATGTCCAGGGCCGGGTCGAAGAACATGCCGTCGATGCTCTCCGAGGGCAGCTCGAAGATCCGCTGGAAGAAGTCGCCGCGCTCGACGGCGAGGTTGGCGGGCAGCCGTGGGTGCTGGTCCCGGAACAACTCCTCGACCTCCTCGAAGAGTTCGAGCACGGTGTGGCTGCGGGTGGCCGGGTTCCCGGCGATCCGCAGGGCGGACAGGCCGAGGCCCAGGCCCACCTCGTAGAAGTCGTGGCCGTACTCGCACAGGAGGTCGGCGCTGGCCCACATCAGGTCCCGCTCCCAGGCCTGCATGGCCTGCTCGCCGCCGATGCTGAGGGTCACCTCACCGTCCTGCTCGATGAGTTGGATCTCGGGCTTGGTGCTGGGTGTGGTGGTCACGGGGGTGTCCTCCGGTCGGGGGTGCGGGGGCGCTGGGGTTCAGCCGGGCAGGACGCCGAAGTGGCGCCGGGCCGTGGAGACGGCGAGGTCCTGGACGGCGAAGACGGTGAAGTAGTACGCCTGCGGGGCGGTGGCCGGGGCGAAGTGGACCCGGAAGTGCACGTCCTGCGGCTGCCCGGCGACGGCGCGGACCTTCGCCCACTCCGGCTCTACGGTGGTGTCCTCGCGCAGGTAGCCGGGCACGAACAGGCCGAGCCGCACCGGACCGCTGCGGGCGGGCGAGAGCGAGGCGCGCACCTCCAGGACACCGCCCTGGCGGACCTCGTCGGCGCTGTACGCCAGCAGGGCGGGCGCCTCCGGTAGCCGGAAGGTGACGTCCCCGCAGCGCATGCAGACCGCGCAGACGGTATCGAGCACGTTGGGCAGCAGGCCGCGCCGGGTGAACTCCTGGGCGGGTCGCCCGCAGTGGCAGGTCACCTCGCGGACCTCGGGGTCGAGCGAGCTGCGGTCGCCGAAGTGCGCCGGGTAGTTCATCAGCTCGTCCTCGGGGTTCGCCGTGACCTGCCCGGCGATCACGTGGTCGAGTGACTGGAGGTCGGCGGTGAGCGAGGCGCGGACCTCGTCGGCGGACTGGTCGGCCAGATGGGTGGGGCGGGCCACCCAGAGGTCGACCTTGCGGGCCAGCTTGGTCAGCCGGGGCCGCAAGGCGTGGTTGTGCGGCAGGAGTTCGGAGCCGAGCAGGGCGGTCAGCCGGCGGCCGACGGTGAGCAGCAGGGGGTCCGGCCGGTGGTCGGCGAACACGGGCTGCGCGGTCGGCGTCGAGTCCGGCAGGCCGAAGCGCAGGAAGGCCGGGTACGGGTGGGAGCCGGCCAGGCTGGCGTTCAGGGTGTCCACGGTGTCCCCGCCGGCCAGCGCGGAGCGCATCCAGGCGACGTTCTCCGGCCGGTCCGAGTCGTGCACCGAGACGGCCGCGACGACCGTACGGGCGGGCCCGTCCAGGGCGTTCAGCAGCAGCTGGTACTTGGGGTCGTACAGCGCGAGGTCGGCCAGCGGCCCGCTGTTGCAGGCGCTGAGGACCACCTCGACGGCGGGCACCCGGTGCAGCGGGACGAGCTTGTCCTCGGGCTTGTAGCAGGGCAGCCCGTAGGCGCAGCGCGGGCCGAGCAGTCCGGGGCGCGCGGGGGCGGCCGGGTTGAGGCCGCAGATGGTGAATTCGCCCAGATTGACGCTGTCGTCCTTGCCGTGGCCCTGGAAGGCGACCTTGCGCCAGCGGCCGGCGAGGATCGCGGACTGGATGTCGACCCGCTCGAAGTCCCGGTCGTCGAAGACCTGGATGCCGGGCAGGTGCGGCGGTCGGTCGGTGTCGGTGAACAGGCCGACGCCGTCCACCCCGGCGTCCGGGCGGACGTACTGCTTGGCGATGCTCCAGGCGAGCGAGGCGGCGTCGCGCCCGCTGAGCAGGGTGAGGGCGTGGGTGCGGCTGCGGTAGGTGGCGAGCAGCAGCGAGCGCACCGGGTCGAGGGTGAGCCGGTCGTAGCAGCCGACCAGCAGCAGGGCGCCGTGGTGGTCGCGCAGGAAGGCCGGGGCGTCGGCGAGTTGCTCCTCGGTCAGCCACTCGCGGGCCAGGGGGCGGGACAAGTCGGCGACACCGTCGGGGAGTTGTTCCGCGCCGAGGAGGACACCGTGGTCCAGCGGGCGCGGCCGGTCGAGCGCGGTGTACAGCCGGGCGGCGAGCTCGACGCTCTGCGCCAGGTCGTCCCGGCCCTCGACCGGGACGGGCACCGCCACCGGCCCGGGAGCCCCGTCGGCCTCCGCTGACTCCAGGAACTCCTTCACAGCTGACGGGAGTTGGGTGAAATTGACCGGCCGGAAGAGCTGGTCTGCGGACTTCATCGTCGGTGACCTCGGGGTCGGGAGGGATCTCGCGGGCAGGCAGGGCAGGAAAGGCAGGTAGGACAGGAAGGAGGTGGTGTCATGCGGCGCACTCCGGCTCGGTGGCGGCGGTCGAGTCGGTCGAGTCGGTCGAGGCGGTGGCGGCCTTGGCGGCAGTAGTGGCGCGGGAGAGCAGCGGGCGGCAGGCGAAGGCCAGGGCGGCCGCGGCCAGTGCGGCGCCGAAGGCGACCGCGAAGACCCCGCGCGGCCCGAGCGGCTCCACCAGCAGCCCGCCGGCCTGCTGGCCCGCCGCGTCGCCGAGCACGGTGGCCAGCGAGGCCCAGGTGAAGGCCTCCGCCAGTGAGCGTCCGTCCGCCACCGCGCCGACCAGGGTCATCTCCACCGCCGACACCAGGGCGATCGGCGCGCCGCCCACCGCGAGAGCAGCCGCCAGCAGCGGCTGGGAGGTGGCGGCCAGGGTCAGGCCCGTGCCCAGCGCGTACGCCAGGACCAGGCGCGGCAAGCGCACCGGAGCGGGGACGTCGGACTGCGAGCGGCCGAGCCAGACGGCGCCCAGCGCGCTGCCCACGCCCCAGCAGGCGTAGACCGCGCCGGTGCCGCCGGGGGAGCCGTGCGCGGCGACGAACGCCGGGATGGCCAGGGTGAGCAGCCCGATCGGCACCGCGCAGGCGGCCATCACCGCGGTCAGCACCAGCATGGCGGGGCTGCGCAGCGGACCGATCGGGTCGCGCCGCTCGGTGGACGGCTCGGGGTCCGTCCCGGCGGGCAGCCGGACCAGGGCGAGTCCGAGCGCGCCCAGGCCGCCGAGCGCCGCCACGGCGGTGAGGGCCAGGGCGGCGGAACCTGCCAGCATCAGCCCGGCCAGCATCAGCGGCGCGCCGATCACCAGCACCTCGGCGAGGATCGCCTCCCAGAGGTAGGCGGTGTCCCGCTCGGTTTCCGCGAGCGGCAGTCGGGCCCAGAGCGAGCGCATGCAGGCGTTGGCGGGCGGCAGGGCGATACCGGCCAGGGCGGCGACGGACGGCTGGGCCCAGCCGCCCGGTCGGGTGCCCCAGGCGAGCCCGGCCAGCGCCGCCGGGTAGAGCAGGCCGGTGACGATCAGGACGGGCCGGCGCCCGGCGCGGTCCAGCCGCCGGGCGACCAATGGGCCGCCGGCCGCCATCCCGGCGGTGTAGAGCGCGCTGGTCAGCCCGGCCTGGGCGAAGCTGCCGTCCTGCTCGCGCACGACCAGGACGGTGGCCAGCGACATCAGGTAGACCGGCAGCCGGGACACCACGCTCCACCCGGCGACGGCCGGCACGTGCGGGCGGCGCAGCAGGGCGCCGAGGCGGCGGGCCAGGGTGTCCCTGGGCGGCGGGGTGGTCTCGCGGGGCAGGGTTTCGCTCACCGGGTGCCTTCCAGGGCCGGGCTGTCCGTCGGCGTGGAGCCCCCGATGGGTACGGACGTGAGCTCGATGGTGAACTTGCCGAGCACCTCGCGCATCCTCCGCTCCACCTCCTCGATCGAGGCACCCACCACATGGACGTACCCCGAGGCGTTGTGCGAGGCCCGTCGGGCGGACACCGTGTCGCCGACACCGACCTTGAGAACGGCCTGGACCACTCCGGGGACACGCAGCAGTTCCTCCGTCGGGGTGATCCGGTGGACCGTCCCGGAGCCCGGCAGCGGCAGCAGGAGGTCGCCCGCGCAGCGCCGTTGCCGGTAGCGCAGGTCGGGACGGGTGCCCCGGTAGACGTCGAGGGTGGCGCCGAAGACATCGAAGCCGTACGCGTGTCCGTGGTTGGCCGGGATCTCGCAGCCGGCCAGCCGCAGCCCGATCTCCCCGGCGTACAGCCGGCCGTCGGTCAGGAAGAACTCCATGTGCGCGTAGCCGTGGTCGATGCCCATGCCCGTGACGATCCGCTGCAGCAGGGCACGCAGGTCGACCGGCGGGGCCTCGTCGGTGCCGACGCTGATGTTGGCGTTCATCGCGCCGTCCACGATGTCCAGCGGACGGCAGGGCATCGCGCTCGGCCAGGCGTCCAGCACGTCGCCCCGGTGGATGACCGCGCAGACCTCCCACTCGGTGCCGCCCAGGAACTGTTCGACCATCCAGTCCCGGGCGGTGAGGTCGATGCCGTCGAGGGACTGCGGGCCGTCGAGGCGGTGGGTGTCCACGCAGGCGAAGGAGTCCACCGGTTTGAGCACCAGCGGCCAGCCGTGCGTGGCGGCGAACCACTCGATCTCGGCGGCCGTCCGGACGCGCGTGAACTCGGCGGTGCGCAGACCGAGTTCACGGAAGCGCCGTTTCATCTCGGCCTTGTCGCGCACCCAGGCGACCTGCTGCCCGCTCAGGTGCGGCAGTCCGGCCAGTGCCGCGAAGCGGTGGGCCGGGGCCTGGCGCGGCTCGGAGGGGTTGCAGAACCTGGTGGGCGCGACGGGGAGCTGCCCCGCCACCCAGTCGCGGTAGCGCGCCGCCTCCTGCTCCAGCGGGACCCCGGCGCGCACCCAGAAAGCGGGCAGGTGGGCGGTGCGGCGCAGGTGGTCCTCGGAGAGGTCGTCGCGCAGCTCCTCGAAGCGCAGCAGCACCAGGTGCTCGGGGAGCGTAGCGGCGGCGTGGCGGGTGAAGGAGGACGGCCGGTCGTCCACCAGCAGCAGTACCGGGTCGGGCGTGCTCACACCGCCTCCAGCGCGCGCCGGATCGCCTTGACCGCCACGGCCTGCTGCTCCTGCGGCAGTTCGGGCGAGAGCGGCACGCACAGGGTGCGGTCCAGCAGGTCGCGGGTGCGGGCGAAGCCGTCCCGGCTGAGCGCGAGCGGACGGCCCTCGGGGGCGAGGTTCCAGGGGAAGCCGTCGGCGTACAGCGAGCGGCGGCCGGTCAGCACCGGGTGCTCGGGCAGCAGGTACTTGCCGAGCGTCCAGTTGGCGATGCCCTCGGCGGTGAGGGCGGCCACGGCGGCGTCGCGCAGCTCGCGGGACTCGCAGCGGAACCGCAGGCTCACCTTGACGTCGCCCCTGGTGCGCGGGAGCACGTGGAGGTCGGTGCGGTCGGGCAGGGCCTCCATCGCCAGGCCGTACATCCGCTCCAGCCCGGCGAGTACGTCGTCCAGGTGCCGGAACTGCTGGCACTGGATCGCCGCGACCTCCTCGCTGGTGACGAAGTTCTCGCCGTAGTAGGCGTCCTGGTTCCAGGTCGGGTAGTGGCCGGGGACGCGCGCGGACCCGTGGTCGTGGTAACAGCGCATCGCCGCCCAGGCCTGCTCGTCGTCGGTCACCACCAGCCCGCCCTCGCCGGAGGTGAGCACCTTGTTGTGGTGGAAGCTGAACACGCCCGCGTAGCCGGCCGTGCCGACCTCCCGGCCGTCGGGGAACCGCCCGCCGAGGGTCTGCGCGCAGTCCTCGATGACGTACGGCACGCCCTGCGGCAAGGTGGCGACCGAGCCCTCCATGTGGGCGACGATCACCCGTTGGGCGTCCGGCGGGAGCAGCGACGCGTCCAGGGCGAGCGACTCGTCGGCGTCCACCAGGACCGGGATCAGCCCGCTGGAGAGCACCGCACCGGCCACCGCGACGAAGGTGACCGCCGGGATGTACACCGTGTCGCCGACCGAGGGGCGGGTGGAGACCAGGGCCAGCCGCAGTGCCTCCGTGCAGTTGTGCACGGCCAGGGTCCGTGCGGCGCCCAGGCGTTCGCTCACCAGGCGCTCCAGCCGGGAGGCCGCGCTCTCGTGTTCGGTCTGGTAGCGGAACAGCACCTTGTGGTCGATCACCTCCCGCAGCTCCGTCATGTCCTGCCAGTCGAGGTAGTTGGCGCCGTACGGGAGGAAGCGCTGGCCTTGCCGGTGGTGGAGGGTCATCGGGCGTCGGCCTCCGTGATCGGGTGCGTGGAGCCGTCGACGCGCAGCTGCTGGCCGCGGAAGTTGTGCAGCAGCAGGCCGCCGTCGGGCGTCTCGGTGAAGGAGGGGCGGGAGACCGGGATCTTGCCGATCTTCGTGGTCAGGACGTACTGCGGCACGGCGAAACCGGTGATGTGGCCCTGGAGGCCGTCCATGATCTCCCAGCCCTTCTCGACGGAGGTCATGAAGTGCGCGACGCCGGTCACGTTGTCGCAGTGGTACAGGTAGTAGGGGCGCACCCGGATCCGCAGCAGCTCGGTCATCAGACGGCGCATGGTGGGCACGTCGTCGTTGACGCCGCGCAGCAGCACGGTCTGGTTGCCGACCGGGATGCCGTGCCGCAGCAGGCGGTCGACTGCGGCGGCGGACTCGGGGGTGATCTCCTTGGGGTGGTTGAAGTGGGTGTTCAACCACACCGGGTGGTAGCGGGAGAGCATCGTGCACAGCTCGTCGGTGATCCGCTGGGGGAGGAGCACGGGGAAGCGCGAGCCGATCCGGATGATCTCGACGCTGGGGATCCCCCGCAGACCGGCGACGATCTCCTCCAGTCGGCCGTCCTGGTAGCTGAGCGGGTCGCCGCCGGTCAGCAGCACGTCGCGGATCTCGGGGTGGTCGGCGATGTAGCGGAGGTCCTCGTCGTAGGAGCCGCCCTCGTCGTCGCGGAAGTAGCTGCCCTGGAGGTCGGTGGTGTGGAACTTGCGGGTGCAGTGCCGGCAGTAGACCGGGCAGGTCTCGGTGACCAGCAGGATCACCCGGTCCGGGTACTTGTGGACCACCCGGTTGGTCCGCCGGTAGAGGGTGTCGCCGACCGGGTCCACCTCGGCGCCCGGGAAGTCCAGCAGTTCCTCCGCGGCCGGGACGGCCTGCTGCCGGACGGGGCAGCTCGGGTCGTCCGGGTCCATCAGGGAGGCGTAGTACGGGGTGACGCTCCAGCGGTAGCGCCCGGCCACCCCGGCGATGGCGCGCTCCTCGTCGGCGGTGAGGTTGATCCACTGCCGGGCCTTCTCGGCGGTGTTGATGCGCTTGCGCATGTGCCAGCGCCAGTCGTCCCACTCGGCGGGGGTGGGCTCGGCGGCGGGGCGGTCTCGTTCGGTGTGGTCTCGTTCGGTTCGGGCGGAGTGGGACACGGTGGCTCCGTACGGGGCGGCGGGTGTCGGGCGCGGTCGGTGGGGCGGTCGTCGGGCGACTACGGCGGCGCGAGCAGCAGTTGGCGGACGGTACGGGCGAGGGCCTGGGCGCCGCGCAGATCGTCCAGATCCGGGCCGAGACCGGCCCACTGGACCTCGGCCGGCGGCGGCTCCCAGCGGGTCGGGTCGGCGGGGTCGGCGGTGGGGACCGGGACGAGGTGGGCGACCCGTTCGGCCAGGGCGCGTTGCGCGGGGCCGAGCGGGGGCAGGAAGGCGAGCGGGGCGCGGCGGGCGCGGGCCAGCGCGAGGGCGGCCATGGTGGGGGAGGCGAGCAGGAGTTCGGCCTCGGCGTGCCGGGCGTCGACGTCGGTGTCGGCGGCGCGGACGGTGGTGGTGTCGGGCAGGTGAGCTGTGGCTGCGCGGACCTGGTCGAGGGAGGTGTCGCAGATGACGGTGCAGGAGCCGGTGCGGCGGACGGCTTCCCCGACCAGGGCGGGGAGCCTGCGGTCGGTGAAGGCCTCGGCCTCCGCCGTGGGGAGACCCCAGAGGGAGATCAGTAGCAGGGTGCCCCGGCGGTCGCGGTTGCGGGTCAGCCGGGCGGGGGCGAGCAGGCCGGTGGGGCGGATGCCGGGCGGGCGGTCCAGCCAGCCGGGCCAGTGGGCGCGGGTGAGCAGGCCTTCGGCTGAACCGGTGGCCGGGCCGGTCGCCGGGGCCTCGGGCAGGGCCGAGGACAGGTGCAGCACCGGAACACCGAGGCGGGTGAGCCGCGCGGTGACCGCCTCGTCGTCGCAGACCAGGGCAGCCGCCGGCTGCTCGGCGTCGGCGGTGCCGAGCCCGGATGGGTCGTCGAGGTGGGGCAGGTCGTCGAGCCCGGGTGGGTCGTCGAACCGGGGCAGGTCGCGGAGGTGGGCGGCGATCCGGCGCAGGGCGAGCAGGGAGTCCAACTGCTCCTCGCGGCAGGCGAGCAGGACGGACGCCCGGTTGGTCAGTACTGCCACGGCGTCACCGTCCCGAGCCGGGCGACGTCGTCGCTGTACCCTGCCGCCGTGGTCGAGCAGCCACTGCACACCTGCGGGCCGCGCTCCCGGAAGTAGTCGACGTGCGCCCGGAACGCGGGGGTGTCCAGCAGGATGACCCCGCCCTCACGGATCGGCGCGCCGCCCGGCCCGTCGGCGTCGTCCCGGTGCGGGATGCAGCTGCAGGCGTGCATCCGGCCGCGCTTGCCGTCGATGTAGATCACGTCGTCGGTGACGCGGCAGAGCGGCAGCGAGGCCCGGGGCGGGGTCGAATCCTCGAAGTACTGCCACTGCTCCTCGGGCGTGTCCCCGTAGAAGCGCTTGCCCATCGGGACCAGGACGCTTGCCGGGTCGGCCTCGTACAGCGGGTCGCAGACGGCGCGTACGTGCTCCGGGTCGGGGTAGCGGATGGTGCGGTCCAGCTTGAGCGCCGACAGCTCCCACTGGCGCACCCCGGCCTCGGTCAACACCCGCTGGAGTCCGGGCATCTCGGTGTAGTTGTGCGGCCCGACCACGGTGTTGACCCGCGGCAGCACGCCGAGTTCGGCGGCGAGCCGCAGCCCGCGCAGACCGGCCTCGAACATGCCGGGGGAGCGGCGGTAGGTGTCGTGGGTCCCGGCCGAGGCGCCGTCCAGGCTGACGATCACCTGGGCCAGCCCGGCCGCCGCCAGGTCCTTGGCGTGCTTGGGCAGGAGGGAGCCGTTGGTGATGATCGACATCTTCATGCCGGCCTCGGTGCCGGCCCTGACCAGCTCCACGACCTCCGGGTGCATCAGCGGCTCGCCGCCGGTGAAGCGGACGTACGCCACCCCGACGGCGCGGGCCTTCGGCAGCAACTCGGCGAAGTCGGCGGGGGAGAAGCGGAAGGTGTCGCGCGACAGTGCGAACTCGCACATGAAGCAGTCGGCGTTGCAGGCTTCGAGGATGCGGATGAACAGGTAGCGGGGGCGCGGGTGCGTGGTGGAGGACACGAGGACACCTGGGACCGTTTCGTCTGGGACCGGTTCGTCGGTCGCACTGTTGCTCGCTCGGTTGCGCGGCACAGCGCGGCGGGTACATCAGCGGGCATTCGTCAGCGGGCGGGGGCGGTGGCCCCCAGGAGTTCGACCAGGGCGTCGGCGACCTGCGCCGCGCCGTCGGTGCCGACCTCCGTGGTCAGCGCCGTCCAGTCGACGCCCGGCCCGGCGGCCAGGTGTCTGAGCTTCTCGACGAGGCCTGCCCGTACGGCCGTTGCCGTCCGCTGCCGGTCCAGGTCGGCGGCCCGGGTGATCCCGCCGTAGATCAGGTCGAGGGCCTTCCCCTCGCCGTGGGCGCGTAGCGCGAGGGCCTCGTCCTCGGCGAACACCCCCGTGGGCCAGGGGACGCGGACCTCGACACCGAGCGCCCGGCTGTGGGAGCGGCCGTTGAAGATCTGGCTCAGGTTCTGCGGCGGCAGACAGAGCGTCGGGGTCCCGAGTCGCCCCGCCTCCAGCAGGGTGGTCAGCCCGGGGGAGGTGAGCAGCACATCGCACTCGGCGAGGCGGCGCAGGAAGTCCTCGTGCGGGAGTGCGCCCACGGTGGTGACGGCCGGGTGCAGGCAGGAGTCCACCAACTGCGCGGCCAGCCAGGCGGGTAGGTTCCCCGCGATGTGCACCGCGGTGACCCCGCTCGCGGTCAGGGCCTCCAGCGCTGCCGGCAGCACGATGCGCGGATAGCTGGCCCAGTCGGCGAGTTGGGGCGCGCGCAGCCCGCCGAGACTGATCAGGGCGCTGCGGTGGCGCTGCGTCGGCGCGGCACGGCGGGTGACTCCGCCGTCGGCGACCACCGCGTCCACCCAGCGCAGGCGGGGTGCGTCCGCCAAGACCCCGGCGCCTTCCGGTGGCAGCTCCACGCAGCGCTGGGCGCAGTACACGTCGGCGTCCAGCGGGAGGTCGGGCCGGTCGCCGTCCGTCCAGAGGAACGGCAGGCTGTCCACGAACACCACCGGCACCCCGCACGCGCGCAGCGCCTTCGCCAGCCGCCCGTCCAGCACCACCAGCGCCGCCTGCACACGCTGCGCCCGGACGATCCGCCCGAGTTCCTCGCCCGACTCACCCTCCGGCAGGTCGAACCAGCGTTCCACCGGTTGCCCGGCCAGCACCGGCCGCCCCAGCCCCGAGGCCAGCCCGACGAATCTGAGCTTCCCTCCGCCGCGGTCACGCAGGGCGGAGAGCACCGCGCTCAACTTCCCCGAACTGCCCCACCCGAACTCCACCCCGGCCACGGCCACGGTCCGGACTCCCGCACGTGCCTTCATCCGTTCCGCCTCCCTCCCACGCCACTGCGGTGGGGCCGCCGCAACTGCGCCCCCACGTACCGGATTTCCTTCGCTCCGTATTCGTACCAGGCCGATCGGACAGGGCGGTTCGACTACCTACGGAACAGTGGAGGCTAACCACCCCGCCAGGTGAAGTTGCCGCTCAGGGAGTTGACGAAGTGCGGTCGGACCGCGCGGCGCGACACGCGGGCAGGAACGTGCCTGCACCTCGCCGGGGCCTCGACCCGGTGCAATGAAGCCCGCCGCCGAGTCCGCACACCGCATGGAGACCGATGAATCCCTGGGCCACCGACACCGTTCCGGTCCGAGTGCTCGACGTCTCGGGCACCGACTACCGCAGGGCCTTCGAACTCTTCCTCGCCGGTACCGACGAGAAGCCCCGTACCCACGCCCGGCTGAGCGAGATCGTGGCCGCCCTCCCGCACCGCCGCGTCCTGCTCGACATGGGCGCCGGCGACGGCCGCACCACCGCCCACCTGGCCCGGCACTTCGACCGGGTGATCGCCATCGAGCCCAGCGCCGCCATGCGCGAGAAGCTCCGCACCACCTGCCCCGAGGCCCTCGTCCTCCCGGAGCCGATCGACCGGGCCCAGCCGCCCGAGCCGGCCGACCTGGTCCACTTCTCCCACGTGCTCTACTACGTCCCGGAACCCGACTGGCTCCCCACCGTCACCCGGGCCCTCGACTGGACGGCCCCCGGCGGCACCCTCCTGATCGTCCTGCAGAACCCCGACAGCCCCTGCATGCGGATGGCCGCCCACTTCACCGGCGTCCGCTACGACCTGCGCCCCCTCCAGGACCTCCTCCGCGCCCAACAGCCCTCGCACGGCTACGCCCTGGAAACCCTCGCTCTGCACTACCGCACGCCCCACCTCGGCGAGGCCGTCGACGTGGCCGAGTTCATGGTCAACGTCGCCGACCTCGCCACCCTCGACCCCCGCCCCACCCGCGCCGCCCTCACCGCCTACGTCCGCGAGCACTTCACCCAGCCCGACGGTGGCTACGCGATCGGTCACACCCAGGACATGCTCACCATCCGCCGCGCCGCGGCCTGACCCGTCGGGGCTTCACCCACCGCTCGAACCGGGCACGTAGTGCGCGAGGTGGGCAAGCAGCTCCGGATCGACTCCTCGATCCACGACTTCCGGTGATCGTCGCCGGCCACCGCCGGGTCGACCGCTCGCGCACTGCGTGCCCTCCCATCGCCGGCCGGCAGGAGATCGTCACCGTTCAGGCCGACGCCGACTGCAAGCACCGGGCCAACCCGATCGGCCGACGGCAACGGCGCCCGGTGGTGGGCGAAGCCAGGATGCCGGCCGTGACGCCGACCGTGACGCCGGTCGTGGCGACGGACAGCGCGATCTCGTCGCGCACGGCGGACATGGTGGTGCCTCCTGAGGAATGCGGTGCGGGGGAAGTCCTGGAGGAAGCGAGGTGGCGACGCGTCCGCTACCGGGATGTCACGGGCGGACGCGTCGACCTCGAAGCGCTGCGAGGGTCCCTCGACAGCGTCGGCACCAGGCCGAGAGCGCGCGGCCCCTGGGACGCGCACCGCACCGAACCCGAGCGATCGGTTTCCGGCACTCCCCCGATGGCCTCGGCCTGCTGCACTCCGCCAACTCTGGATTCGATCACCGGGAAGCACAAGTGAATGTCTGTGGACCGCATCTCGTAGCATCACTGAGATGTTGAACCTCGAACGCCTGCGCGTGCTGCACGCGGTGGCGACGACCGGGTCCGTCGTGGGTGCCGCACGGCTCCTGCACGTCACCACCTCGGCGGTCTCTCAGCAGATGGCACGCCTTGAGCAGGAGACCGGTGCGCACCTGGTGGAACGTCAGGGCCGGGGCATCCGCCTGACCGAGGCCGGCACCTTGCTCGCCGATCAGGCCGCAGAGCTGCTCGCGCAGGTCGAGCGCGTGATGGCGACGATGGCGCAGCACCACGGAGAGGTGACCGGCGACCTCACGCTCGCGGCCTTCCCCACCGCCGCCCGCGGACTGCTTCCGCCGGCGCTGCGGGCCCTGCGGTCGCGTTACCCGGACCTGACGGTGTCGATGCGGGAACAAGAGCCGTCCGAAGCCATCCCGGCGGTGCGGCGCGGGCTGCTGGACCTGGCAGTCGTCGAGGACTGGATCGACGATCCGCTCGCCCTCCCGCAGGGGCTGGAGCACCGCACTCTCCTCGACGACACCTACGACATCGCCCTGCCCCAGGACCATCGGCTCGCCGGCCGTTCGACGCTGAGCCTGGCCGACCTGGGTGATGAGGACTGGATCACCTCCAGCAACGGGCAGCTGTGCCACGAATGGCTGGTGCGCAGCCTCAAGCAGGCCCGTATCACCCACACCGCCGCGGAACACCCGACCCAGATCGCACTGGTCGCGGCAGGACTGGGCATCGCCATCATCCCGCATCTGGGACGTGAGCCGACCGCCGCTCCGGTGCGGTTCGTGCCCCTGGCGGACGCCCCGCGGCGCCGGGTCTTCGCCATCTGGCGATCCACCTCGGCCGCGCGCCCCTCGGTCGGTGTCGTGATCGATGCCCTGATCGAGGCCTGTCCGGCGTGAGCGGGTCGTGGTGTCCGCCGTCCGCTTCACCGGGGCCCGGGTGTTCGGGAGGAAGCCCGAACGCCCGGCGGTGTCCTACTCGCGGAGGCCCGAGGCCTCGACAGCCCGTGAGCGGGTCGCCCGTCCGGCGGCCCCCGACGCGGTGACCACGGTGACGACGGCGCAGAGTGCGACGGTCCCCAGGAGCGGCGCCCAGGGGATCACCGTCGGAGCCCCGGCCGCGAGCCTGCTCAGCGAGACGTGCTGGGTCACCGCGGCGAGGCCGGTCGCCACCGCGGCGAGCACGGTGCCGACGACCACCGCCACGGCGGACTCGGCGGCGGCCACCTTCACGATCTGGCCGCGCACCGCGCCGGCCAGTCCGAGCAGGGCGAACTCCCGTCGCCGTCCGGCCATCGCCATGACCAGGGTGTTGGCGACCGCGATCAGCGCATAGGCCAGCGCGACCCCCAGGAGGACCACCGCGGCGTTGTCCGTCTGCTCCGCGGCGTGCGCGCGCTGGGCCGACAGGTAGGCGTCGTAGGTCGTGACGTGCGCGCCGGAGCCGGCCAGCGCCCGGTTCACCGCGGCCGTCTGCTGTGCGTCGAGCGGCAGGCCCGGGCCCGTCGAGGAGTCGAGGTAGACCAGGCTCGGCATCACCGCGCCGGTCAGCGCGGCGGACAGGTAGGCGTCGTCGCCGTGCAGGCCGCGGGCGACGATCGCCGCGATGACGGTCCGGACCTGGGCGCCGGTCGGCAGCAGCGTGACCACCTCGTCCCCGGCCGACAGGCCGTCGGACCGGGCCGCGTGGTCGTCGATGACCAGGAAGTCCTCGGGCGGCGAGGCGAGCGAGCCGGAGAGCACCGGCGGCGTGACGGTCGTGCCGAGTGCCGCCGCGGGCACCGCGTTCGTGCTCAGCGAGTCGATCTGGTCTCCCTTCGCGGTCCCGATCCGGATGTTCATCGAGGTGACCGGGGTGACCCGGACCCCGGGTACGGCCGCCAGCCGCTCCAGCGTCCGGGCGTCGATGCCGGAGGTCCCGGAGGTCCCGGAGCTGCCGGGTACCACCACGTCCGCCGCGTGGAACTCCTGCTTCTGCCGGGCGAGCACCGCCGCGTCACCGGACTTCTGCACCGTCAGCAGGGTGCCGACCAGCCCGACGGCCACCACGAGCGGCGCCACCGTGGCGGCCGTACGCCGCCGGGCGGTGAGGATGTTCTCGCGCACCAGCAGCGGCCCGGCCTTGGCCGAGCGGCACAGCGGGCCGATGAGCAGCCGGGTGACCGGCCGCAGCAGGATCGGTGCCAGCAGGGCGACGGCGCCGACGTAGAGGACCGGGACTACCTGGTACTTACGGGCGTTGGCCGCGAGGTACGGCTCGGTCCGGGCGATGGCGGTCCCCGCCGCGACCGCGCCGATCAGCATCCCGGCCCCCAGCAGCCAGCGGACCGGCGTCATCCCCCGGCGCTCCACCGCGCTCTCGCGCAGGACTTCGATCGGCCGGATCAGCGAGACCCGGACCAGGGTGGCGGCCGAGCCGGCCAGCGCCGCGGCCACACCGATGACGAAGGAGACCAGCAGCGGCAGGAGGTCGAAGGGGATGGTGAACCAGGCCGGGGCCACGTGGTGGTCCAGCATCCAGGAGCGCAGCGGCGCGGTGCCCAGCGGGGCGAGGAGGCAGCCGACGACCGCCGCCGCCAGGCCGACCAGCAGCGCCTCGCCGAGCACCATGCGCCGCACCTGCCGGGGCGCGGCACCCACCAGCCGCAGCAGCGCCAGTTCGCGGCGGCGCTGTTCGGTGGCGAAGGCGAAGGTCGCGATGACGACGAACACCGCGACGCAGACCGCGAGTCCGGTGGTACTGCCCGCCATCGCCTGGGCGTTGGCCAGTGCCTGGGCGCCGCCGGTGGAGTCGGGGTCGATCCGGGTCAGCTCGCCGCCGCCGAGGACCACGGCCCGGCCGTCCACGAGCGCGGACAGCTGCTTCGCGTTCCGGTCGGTGACCAGGGCGTTGACGCCGGGTGACAGGTGCTGCGCCTCGGCGTCGCTGAAGAAGACCGCGTCCTCGAACCAGCGGGCGTCGGTGACCCCCACCACCCGGTAGCGGCCGGTGCCGGCGGCGGTGACGGCCTCGGCCTGACGCCCGATCAGCGACTCGGCGCCGCCGCCGACCGCGATCTCGTCCGGGGCCTGCGGCGCGCGCCCGGCCGTCAGCCGGTAGCCCGCGAAGGCGGCGGAGGACCAGGGGTGCCCGGTCGTCCCCGCAGTGCCGGGGTCCAGCCGCACCGGGAAGCTGCGGTCGGGGGTGGCCGTCCCGGCCGCGGTCACCTTCGTCACGACCTCGTCCGGCAGCACCGCCGGGGCCTTCATCGGGTGCCCCTCGAAGCCCTGCGGCGCGACCACGACCCGGGCTTCCCCGAACCGCTGCGGCCCCGGGTGCGGTGTGCCGAAGGTGGCCGCCAGGGTCAGCGTCATCATGCCGATCACGGTGGTGCCGAGCGCGAGCGCGAGGAAGGCGCCCAGGAAGCCGGTCAGCCGGTGGCGCAGGGTGGCTGCGGCGATCCTCAGCACGGGTTCGGCCCACTGCCGCCGGGCTGGGATCCGGGCTCCAGCGCGGCCATCCGCAGGGCCACGCCCTCGGCCGTCGGCTCGACCAGTTCGCCGGTCACCCTGCCGTCGGCGAGGAAGAGCACCCGCTGCGAGTACGAAGCGGCCACCGGGTCGTGGGTGACCATGACCACCGTCTGCCGGTGCTGCTCGACGACGCCGCGCAGCAGCGCCAGGACCTCGCGCGCGGTACGCGAGTCCAGCGCGCCGGTCGGCTCGTCCGCGAAGACCACCTTGGGCCTGGTCACCAGCGCCCGCGCGATGGCGACCCGTTGCTGCTGCCCGCCGGAGAGCTCGGCGGGCCGGTGCCCGCCGCGCTCGGCGAGGCCGACCCCGGACAGCCCCCGGTCGATCGCCGCCGGGTCGATCGCGCGCCCGGCCAACCGCAGCGGCAGCTCGATGTTCTGCCGGGCGGTCAGCGCCGGGATCAGATTGAAGGACTGGAAGATGAAGCCCATGTGCTCGCGGCGCAGCTCGGTCAGGGCGCGTTCGGGGAGCTCGTGCAGCGGCGCGCCGTCCAGCAGGACGGTGCCCGCGTCGACCCGGTCGAGGCCCGCCGCGCACTGCAACAGCGTCGACTTGCCCGAGCCCGAGGGGCCCATGATGGCGGTGAACGTGCCCGTCGCGAAGTCGGCGTCCACCCCGTCGAGCGCCCGCACCCGGTCGTTGCCGCGGCGGTACGTCCGGTGTACGTCGGTCAGGCGCACGATGGCGCCCGAGTCCGTCGCACCGACGGAGGCCGGACTCGACGCCCGTGCCGCTGTTGCCCTGTTCCGGAACACTCGCCCGCCTTCTCCCTGGGGGTCGGTCGGGGACATGGGTCACCCGCCGCGCCGACGCTAGGGCCGGACACGGCGTCCACACCTCCGGACAGCCCCTGATCTTGACCCTGAGGAACCCCTGATCCGGGCGAGGGGTCCGGGCACGGGCTCTTGATCGTCCAGCAGGCCGCCACCCGCTGGGGCGCCCTGCT
The DNA here is from genome assembly GCF_040609455.1 of Kitasatospora sp. NPDC004669. Lineage (NCBI taxonomy): Bacteria > Bacillati > Actinomycetota > Actinomycetes > Kitasatosporales > Streptomycetaceae > Kitasatospora > Kitasatospora sp. NPDC004669. The sequence continues at coordinate 38,444 of NZ_JBEXKB010000030.1, read as the reverse complement.
CCTGGAGGATGGCAAGACGGTCTGGGCCAGCAATCGACACGCGGCCCCACGACCCCGGCAGCTGACCGGGCGTCCCGCGCACCGTCGCGGCGTCCGTGCACCTGGCGCGTGGTCGCCCGGCGGGGTGAGGCGTAGCGTCGACAGTGGTCGCGGGCGGGTCACCTCCCTTGTCCTGGAGTGCCGACATCCAGGTACCGCGACACCGCCGACCGCCCCCCGCCCGGGCCGCCCCCGGGCCCACCGCCCTGCGCCGTTTCGGCGAGGGCCTGTTCGCGGTCACCGCCGTCGGGTTCGCCGTCCGGGGCGGCCTCGCCGTCGCCACCACCATGGACAACCTGCTGCACGTGTGGGATCCGGCCACGGGCGCCGACCCGGGCGGCCTCGCGCGGCGGCAGCGGCCCATCGGAGGCGATCACCTCGGCGAGGGTCCGCCCATCGACCGTCGCTGCGCTCCAACCGTGCCTCGACCCCTGCGGCCAGTCTCCCGCCGAACACCACCGCGGGCCATCCGGTGCAGCCCGGGCCGTGTGGGACGTCGAACGCGGCTTCGCAGCCGAACTGACCTGGCCCGCCTTGGCGGCGGCGCTTGTGGCAGCGCTTTCCCCGACGGCCACGCTGCCGTGCGTCGGCGCGTCGAAAGCCGTTCACAGCCCATGTCGAAAATGTTGAGGATGCGACGTTTCACTGAATGGGAAAACAGTGTTCTGACCGCTATTCAGTGAATGGCTACACGCGTCAACTTCACTGCCCATCAGGGACTTCACCTGCCCTGACATCCATTCTTAATGATTCCTTACCCGTCGCCGTTGACCCGCGTTCATCAGCTCTGCTTTCCTTCATGCCCAGCAGGCGGCTCGAAGTCGACGGGCAGTCAATTCCGGTGTCGGAACATAGGACCGGATTTGGCGTTCGGCGGAATTCGCCGTCTGCTCCTTCCCCACAAAGGGATCGTTCGCGGCCCCCAGCCGTACGGGCGATCGGTACGAGAGAGGCACCCTCACCCCATGGGTCACTCCCGCAGAACGCGGCGCGCCAAGTACGCGGCGCTCACCGGAATAGCGTCGCTCGCGCTCGCCGCCGCCGGCCTGGCAGGTGCGGCCGGTCCGGCCGCCGCGCAGGACATCTCCGGCTCCCAGGGCAGCACGGCCAACGAGTTCAACCCCTGGAGCCCGCAGAACGGGCACCAGTACCGCCACGGCGCGGTGCCGGGCAAGCAGCAGCACGAGAACTACAAGCAGTGGCTCGCCGCCCACAACCAGGCCGCGGCCACCGGCCAGCAGACGCTGTCCTACGGCGGCGGCGTCGACGGCATCGGCGTGCAGAGCGGCCACTCCAAGGTCTACCTGGTCTTCTACGGCAACCAGTGGGGCACCCAGACCACCGACGCCAACGGGAACGCGAAGTTCTCGGGCGACTCGGCGGGCGCCGCCGGTGCCACCCAGCAGATGTTCAAGGGCATCGGCACCAACGGCGAGACCTGGTCGGCCGACCTGACCCAGTGGTGTGACGGCCCGAACGTCGCCAGTGGCGCCGTCAGCTGCCCGTCGAACGCCAACTTCATCCCGTACCAGAGCGGTGGCGTGCTGTCCGGCGTCTGGTACGACAACGCGGCCGCCTCGCCCGCCCAGGCCACCGGCAACCAGCTGGCCCAGGAGGCTGTCACGGCCGCCGGTCACTTCGGCAACACCACGGCCGCCTCCAACCGCGACGCGTACTACATCATCCTGTCGCCGCACGGTACCAACCCGGACGACTACAAGAACCCCACCACCGGGTACTGCGCCTGGCACGACTGGAACGGTGACACCACCCTCACCGGCGGTGCGGCGTCCTCGCCCTACGGCGACATCGCCTTCTCGAACCAGCCGTACAACATCGACCAGGGCGCCAACTGCGGTGTCGGTTTCGTCAACTCGCCCGGCACCCTGGACGGTTGGACGATGACCCTCGGCCACGAGTGGCACGAGATGATGTCCGACCAGAACCCGGCCGGCGGCTGGACCAACCACGTGACCGGCAGCTCGTACAACGGCCAGGAGAACTCCGACGAGTGCGCCTGGATCAAGCCCGGCAGCACCGGCGGCGCCGCGAACGTCTCGTTCGGCTCCTACGGCTCCTTCGCCGAGCAGGCCAGCTGGTCCAACGACACCAACTCCTGCGCGATCTCGCACACCATCCTGACCCACGGCAACACGGTCACCGTCACCAACCCGGGCAACCAGACCGGCACGGTCGGCACCGCGGCCAGCCTGCAGGTCAGCGCGAGCGACTCGGCCTCCGGTCAGACCCTGACCTACTCGGCCACCGGCCTGCCCGCCGGCCTGTCGATCAACTCCTCGACCGGCCTGATCTCCGGCACGCCGACCGCCGCCGGCACCTCCAGCGTGACGGTCACCGCGACCGACACCACCGGCGCCGCCGGCAACACCACCTTCACCTGGACCGAGTCCTCCACCTCGGGCGGCGGCAGCGCCGTCACCAACGGTGACTTCGAGACCGGCAACCTGACCGGCTGGACCGCCGCCGGCTCCACCTCCGCCACCACCGCCGCCGCCCACAGCGGCAGCTACGGCGCCATGGTCGGCTCCACCAACCCGACCGGCGACTCCTCGATCGCCCAGACCTTCACCGCGCCGACCGGCTCCAGCAAGGTGTCCTTCTGGTACAGCAACACCTGCCCGGACACCGTGACGTACGACTGGGCCACCGCGACGCTGAAGGACAACACCACCGGCACGACCACCACGGTCCTCGCCAAGACCTGCGCCGCCACCGCGACCTGGACCAACCAGACCGCGGCCGTCACCCCGGGTCACTCGTACACGCTCACCCTGAGCAACCACGACGACAACTACCCGGGTGACCCGACCTACACCTACTACGACGACGTGACCGTCTCCTGACGATCGACGCGCCGAACGCGCCGGGGTGGGCCTTGGGCCCGCCCCGGTGCGGTTTTTTGGTTTTCAAGGGATCCGATCCGGCCTCCGACGCGTCGAATCGACACCCCTCGAACATCGGCACAAGGGAACCACTGTGAACCTGAGAAGACCGACCGCCCTCGCCCTGACCTGCGTCGCCGCCCTGCTGGCCCTGGCCGGCTGCGGTTCGACCGGCACCACGACGGCCTCCTCCGCCCCGGCCTCCACCGCCTTGGTGCCCACGACCACGCCGGCCGCGGTCACCGCGGACGAACAGGCCAACCACACCACCCTGAAGGTCGCCGTCGGCGCGACCGTCTCCGTGGACCTGCACAGCACCTACTGGTCCGCCGCCACCAGCTCCGCCCCCGACATCGTCGCCCCGGCCGGTTCCCCCGCCACCTCCCCGTCCCCCTCCTGCCGCCCGGGCGGGGGCTGCGGCACCGTCACCACCGCCTTCGCTGCCCGCAAGCCCGGCACCGCCCACCTCACCGCCTCCCGCACCAGCTGCGGCGAGGCCCTCAACTGCGGGCCCGAGCAGCGCACGTACGACGTCACGGTGGAGGTCACCGGCTGAGCTCAGCGCCCGCCACGGGGCACGTCGCAGCCGGTGCGGTCCGGACGGCCGACGAAGGCGTCCGCCTCGGTGGCGGCCTGGTGCATCGTGCCCTCCGGGTACAGCCGGGCGGCGGTGGCGTCGATGAGGAAGTCGATGCCGCTGCCGTCCTGGTCCACCGTCACCTTCCCTGCCCCGTACCCGAGGCCGGTGACGGCTGACCGGTCGTCGGCGTGGGGGTCCGCGCTCGGATCCTCACCCGCCCGGCCCGGAGCGTCGGCGCCCTTCTTGATGGGGTCCTGACACGAGATCAGGTTACCTTAGGGTAATTTAACAGTGTCATCCGAGTGAATATCACTGGCCTCTCATGAAGGACTTGTACGTGCTCGATCACCAGCCCCGCCGTTCCGGCCGCCGTCTCGCCGGTTCCGCGCTGGCCCTCGCCGCCGCCGTCTGCGTGCTGCCCGTCGCCCCGGCGTTCGCCGATCCGGCTCCCGCCCCGGCCCCGGCCGCCGCCGGGCAAACCGATGCCACCCCGCACCTGGACGCGGTGGAGCAGACGCTGCGTCAGGTGTCGCCCGGCCTGGAGGGGACGGTGTGGCAGCGTACGGCGGGCAACCGGCTCGACGCGCCGGCCGACGATCCGGGAGGCTGGTTGCTGCAGACCCCCGGCTGCTGGGGCGACCCCTCCTGCACCGAGCGCACCGGCACCCGCCGGCTGCTCGACAAGATGCGCGAGAACATCTCGCACGCCACCCGCACCGTCGACATCTCGACCCTCGCGCCGTTCCCGGACGGCGCGTTCCAGAACGCCATCGTGGACGGCCTCAAGGCGTCGGTGGCCGCCGGGAACAAGCCGCACGTGCGGATCCTCGCCGGGGCCGCGCCGCTGTACAACATCACCGCGCTGCCGTCCAAGTACCGGGACGAGCTGGTGGCGAAGCTCGGTCGCGCCGCCGGCAGCGTGACCCTCGAGGTCGCCTCGATGACCACCGCCAAGACCGCGTTCTCCTGGAACCACTCCAAGCTGCTGGTCGTCGACGGGCAGAGCGTCATCGCCGGTGGGATCAACAACTGGAAGAACGACTACCTCGACACCACCCACCCGGTCACCGACGTCGACCTCGCGCTGACCGGTCCGGCCGCCGGCTCCGCCGGTTCCTACCTGGACACCCTGTGGGACTGGACCTGCCGCAACACCGGGACGTTCTCGGCAGCATGGTTCGCCGCCTCCAACGGCGCGGCCTGCACCCCCGACCTGGAGCGGCGTCTCAACCCGTCGGTCGACCGGGTGCCCGCCACCGGCGGCCAGTCGGTGATAGCCGTCGGGGGTCTGGGCGTCGGGATCCGCGACAACGACCCCGCCTCCGACTACCACCCGGGCCCGGCGCCCGTCGCCGACGACGTCAAGTGCGGCCCGATCGGCCTGCACGACAACACCAACGGCGACCGCGACTACGAGACCGTCAACCCGGAGGAGAACGCCCTGCGCGCGCTGATCGCGAGCGCGGACAGTCGCATCGACATCTCCCAGCAGGACGTCACCGGCACCTGCCCGCCGATGCCCCGCTACGACGTACGGCTCTTCGACCTGCTCGCGGGCAAGCTCGCCGACGGCGTGAAGGTCCGCATCGTGGTCAGCGACCCCGGCAACCGGGGCGCGGTCGGCAGCGGCGGCTACTCGCAGATCAAGTCCCTGAACGAGATCAGCGACACCCTCGCCGCCCGCCTCACCGCCCGCCTCGGCGACCCGGCCCAGGCGAAGACGGCGATGTGCCAGAACCTCCAGCTCGCCCCGTTCCGCGCCGCCCCCACCTCCACCTGGGCCGACGGCCACCCCTACGCGCTGCACCACAAGCTGGTCTCGGTCGACGGATCCGCCTTCTTCATCGGCTCCAAGAACCTCTACCCGGCCTGGCTGCAGGACTTCGGCTACCTCGTCGAGAACCGCACCGCCGCGACGCAGCTCAACGACCAACTGCTCGCTCCGCAGTGGCAGTACTCCCAGGCCGCCGCGACGTACGACTACACCCGCGGCCTCTGCCAGGGCTGACGCCGCACCACCCTTGCCGGTGCCGCCGGACGGAACCAGTCCGGCGGCACCGGTCCGCTCGACGGGACGGCCCTGCCGCCCGGGGCCGTCACCGGCCGCGGCACTACCGGCTCACCCGGGAGCCGCCCGTCTGAGACCTGCGGGCGCCGGTCGGCCGCCGGGCCCGCCCACCGCCTGAGCCGGTCTTCGGATGATCCCATCAACGCCCAGCGCCCAATGCCCAGCGCCCAATGCCCAGCGCCCAATGCCCAGCGCCCAGCCCCCGGCGTCCGGTGCCCGGCCGTACCCGGACGCCGGGCGCGAACGGTCCGCCGCACTCCGGGCGCGACGTTCACGAATCGATGGCTCCGGGTAGTCAAATGGGCGCGAAGAGTAGCGGTGTGGGGGTGGTGCGGGGAGCGATGATGCCGGAACACGAGCGGTTCGGTGTGTGGGCCGAGGCGGAGGCTTCGGCCGGCCGGCGCGTGCCGCCGCAGGGACAGCCCGATGAGGCCCAGGAGGCCGACCCTGCCCCTGGGCGGTCGCCCGGAAGGCCGACGGCGCCCCGGCAGGACACCGGCGTATCCGGGGCGCCGAGTGAGAGCGCCTACATGGACGCGGCAGCCCACTGGCCCGACCTGATGCTGCCGTTGCTGCGCACCCCGACCACCGCCCGTCCGCTGGTCGGTGACCGCGCGGTGACCGGCGCGGACGAGCCGGGGCCCGCCGAGGTGGCCGCCGTCCTGGACCTGGTACTGCTGGTGGGTGAGCTGATGCTGGCCTGCGGCGAGGCCGCGGAGGACGTCGAGGCGGCCATGCTCGCCGTCGCGCGGACCTACCGGGCCCGGCCCTGCGATCCCCAGGTCACCTTCACCCGGGTGGCGATCTCCTACCAGCACGGCCCCGGCGGGCCGCCGGTGACGGCCGAGAGGTCCGTGCACCACCCCGCCGGGGACTATGCGCGGCTGGCGGCGCTCTTCCGACTGGTCACCGAGATCACCGTCGGCGGACTCCGCGTGAACGACGCCCACCACAGGCTGAGGGCGGTTCGCCGACACTGCCGCCGCTACCCCGGCTGGGCGCTGGTCCTCTCCTGCGGCCTGCTGGCCGGCGCAGCGGCGATGCTGGTCGGCGGCCGGGCCGACGCCCGAGCCTGGCTGGTGTTCGTCAGTGCCGTCGTCACGGCCATGGCGGGCGACCGGCTGTCGGAGCTGGTCGGTCGCCATGACCTGCCGAATTTCTACCGGATCGCGACGGCCGCGACCCCGGCCGCGGTGGTCGGCATCCTGATGTCCTTCAACCAGCTGCACCTGCGCGGGTCGGTGGTGATCATCGGGGGGCTGTACGCGCTGCTGCCCGGATGGCCCATGGTGGCGGCGGTGCAGGACGGCCTCGCGGGCTTCTACCTCACCGCCGCCGCGCGGCTGCTGGAAGTGCTGTACCTGATGGCGGGCGTGGTCGTCGGGGTGATGACCGTGCTCTACGTCGGCGTCAACAACGGCGCCGACCTGGCGGCCCAGGGCGTTCCGGCGTCGTCGTCGAACCCGCCGCTCCAGCTCGCGGCGGCGATCCTGCTCACCCTGACCTTCGCGGTGCTGCTCAACACCGAGCCGGGCACGCTGCCGGGAGTCCTGGTCAACAGCGGGGCGGGCTGGACGACCTACGCCGTGCTGGTCGACGCCGGTGGGGAGCCCATCATGGCCACCGGCCTCGCCGCGGTGCTGGTGGGCCTGTCCGGCCAGCTCATGGCCCGGTACCGGGGAAGCTCCGCACTGCCGTTCGTCACCGCCGCGCTGGGGCCGCTGCTGCCCGGGTCACTGCTGTACTTCGGGCTGGTCGCCTTCGTCCGGGGCGAACCCGAGACGGGGCTCAGCGGCCTCGGGCGCGCCACGGCCACGGCGATGGCCCTCGCCATCGGCGTGAACCTCGGCCGCGAGGTGGCCCGGCTGTTCCTCCCGGCGCCGGGCGTGGCTCCGGCCGCCCGTCGGCGCAGGGGCCGCCACCGTCGCTGAGGAGCGGTCGACAGGCATGAACACGTGAGAGGACCGCCGCACCCTGTTCACCGGCGATCCCGTCCCCTCGGCCGGATGACATTGGGGGCCGGTCAGGGGTTTACCGGGCCCGTGGGGCGGTAGACGCGGCTCATGGGACGGGCCGGAGAAGTGACGGCTCCGCCGTCCAGGGGCGGCTCCGGCGCCGAGCGCGCCGCAGCCGGTCCCTCCCGTCAACCGTCACCGTCACCCCCAGGGAGGACATCGTGATCGCGCTCGGCGTCATCCTGCTCATCGTGGGCTTCATCATCGGGATTCCGATCCTGTGGACCATCGGCGTCATCCTGCTCCTCATCGGCCTCGTCCTCTGGTTCGCCGGAGCCGTCGGGCACGCCGTCGGTGGACGTCGCCACTACTACTGACCCGACATCCGGTCCATTCACCGCGGACCCCTGAGCCGGCGCCGTCGCGCTCTGCGTCCGGCCGGTCGTCGGGCCCGGGCCTGCCGTCGGGGAGGAGGCCGTCTGCTGTTTCATCGGCGTTCAACCGCGCGCTCCTGACTGCGCTTCGTCAACGCCCTACGTTCCCTGAGGGACTGTGAGATGGGGCTATGGACGATACGCAACCTGCCGTACGGGCACGTGGATTGACCAAATACTTCGGTGACGTCGTGGCGCTCGACTGGGTCGGGCTGGACCTGGCGCCCGGGCGGATCCACGGGCTGGCCGGGCCGAACGGTGCCGGGAAGACGACCCTGCTCGGGCTGCTGCTCGGGCTGGCCGTCGCCGACGGCGGCGAGTTGGAGGTGCTGGGCAGACCGGTCGGGAGGGCCCTGGCGGCACCGCACGGGGTGGCCGGATTCGTGGACGGGCCCGGGCTGTACCCCTCGCTGACCGCCCGCAGGAACCTGGCCGCGCTGGCCGCGCTGAGCGGGCCCGACCCGCGGCCGGGGCGGATCGACGAGGTACTGGCCGAGGTCGGGCTGACCGAGGTCGCCGACGACCGGGTGCGGGGGTTCTCGCTGGGCATGCGGCAGCGGCTCGGGCTGGCCGCGGCGCTGCTCACGAACCCCCGGCTGCTGGTGCTCGACGAGCCTTCCAACGGTCTGGACCCAGCCGGCAAGCAGCATGTGCACCGGGCGTTGCGACGGCTCGCGGACGGCGGGGTGACCGTCGTGCTGTCGAGCCACCGCATGGACGACCTCCAGGCGCTGTGCGACGAGGTCACGATCCTCGCGACCGGGCGGGTCCGCTTCTCCGGCCCGCTGGAGAAGTTGGCGGCCGAGACCCGCGAGCTCGACCACCGGCTGCTCACCTCCGATCCGGCGGCCGCCCGGCGGGTGGCCGCCGAGGCCGCGGGGGTGCGGGTCGTTGACGAAGCCAGGGCTCGGGGTGAGGCGCTGGTCGTGCGCGCCTCGGCGCCGGCCGTCGAGGACCTGGTGGCCGCGCTGGTGCACGCGGGCGTGCGGGTGCGCGAAGTCGTCCCCGTGGTACCGCCGTTGGAGGCCGCGTTCCTCGCTCTGACCGATCAGCGGCAGGAGGGGCGGCCATGAGCAGGGCCATGGCCGAGGACACGACGGTCGGTACCGACGCCGCACCCGGGGCGCGCCCGGTACCGGTGAGCCGGGTCTACCGCTTCGAGGTGGTCAAGCTCGTCTCCCAGTGGCGGATCCGGCTGCTGATGCTGGCCTGCTGGACCCTGCCGGGGCTCTTCACGGCGGCGGTGGCCCAGCAGGGGACCCTGCCGTCCGACACCCTGTTCGGCCGCTGGATGCACGCCACCGGCTGGGCAGGCCCGCTGGTGGTGCTGGGCTTCTCCGGCTCGTGGGCGCTGCCACTGCTGACCTCCGTGGTCGCGGGTGACGTGTTCGCCGCCGAGGACCGGCTCGGAACCTGGCGGCACCTGCTGGTGGCGGTCCGCTCGCCGCGGCGGATCTTCGCGGCGAAGGCACTGGCGAGCGCCACCGTGATCGTGCTGATGGTGGCCGGGTTGGTGGCCGCGAGCACGGTGGGCGGGCTGGCGGGGGTCGGGAACCAGCCGCTGGTCGGCGTCGACGGACACCAGCTGTCCCCGTCGTACGCGGCCGGGAGCGTGCTGCTGGCCTGGGTGTGCGCGCTGGCGCCGACCCTGGCGCTGGCGGCGATCGGCCTGCTCGGCTCCGTCATCCTGGGGCGCTCGCCGATCGGGCTGCTGGTGCCCGCGTTGGCGGCGGTCGCGATGCAGCTCGCGCAGACGCTGTCGCTGCCGGTGGCGCTGCGCCTCGCGCTGCCCGGCTACGCCTTCGTCTCCTGGAACGGGCTCTTTGCCGACCCCGCGCAGCTCGACGAGCTGCTGATCGCCGTCGCGGTGAGCCTGGTGTGGGCCGTGGTGGCGACCGCGGCGGCCTACCGGCTCTTCGTACGGCGGGACTTCACCAACGGCAGCGAGGACGGCACGGGTCGCCGCGCGCTCGCCTTCGGGGTGCTGCCGCTGGCCGGGCTGCTCGCGCTGACCGTCGGGGCGGTCGCGGTGGCCGCGCCCTCGACGGGCTCGGGGATCTCGCAGGGGAAGGTGCAGCAGTCCGTCGCGACCGTGTTCGCGCACCTGTACCGGCTGCAGACCGACCAGCTGCACCGCCCCGCCGTCACGGAGGCGCAGCTGCGGGTCACGGCGGCGTGCGAGCGGGGTGACGGCCAGGTCGACCCGGAGGGGCCGGGCAACGACTGGCGCTGCGTCGTCACCTGGCACCTGCCCGGTACGGCCGCGCCGGGGACGGCGGTCTACCAACTCGACGTGGCCCCGGACGGTCGGCTGACGGCGGACGGTGACGGGCCCAAGGAAGTGAACGGCTACTTCCTGGTGCACACCCCGACCGGGGACGCGCCGAACCCGCTGTGGCAGTTCGACGGTCAGGTCGAGCTGCTCTCCTCCGCAACGGACTCAACGGCCGCGACGGCCGAACTGAACCCAACGAACCCAACGAGCTCAACGACCTCAACGAAGGGCTGACGCCATGCAGGTAACGCGTCGTCGACGCGTCCAGAAGGACCACTTCGTCCTTCCCGGGCGGCGTGCCGGCCGCCGTGCCACCCTCGCCACGGCGTGCATCACGGCGGTGGCCGTGGCCACGGGCACGGCTTTCGCGACCACCCACCAGTTCGGCACGGACCGGGTCGGCGAGGTCACCGCCGACGGCCAGGTCATCTCCAGCGACCAGTACATCGCCCCGTACGGCGACCGGCTCGTCATCGACAACGGCAAGATCATGGCGTCCCGGGTCAGCCCGGACGGCGGTCACCTGGCCGCGTCGATCGCCGACGGCGACGCCTCGCTGGTCGTGGTGGACCTGAAGACCGGCCGGGTGCAGCAGCGCGTCGGCAAGGCCAAGACGGACGACCTGCACCTGACCGACGGCACGGTCGGCCAGGAGGCCCCGGTGTACTCGCCGGACGGCTCGCAGCTGTGGCTGGGCCAGCTGGACGGCTACACCAGGTTCACCGTGAACGCCGACGGCTCCCTGGCCAACCCGGTGAAGGTGGCGATTGCGGCCGACGGTGCCAAGCACGCGCTGGCGTCGGGTGCCGTGTTCTCCGCCGACGGCTCGACGGTGTACGCGGCGCTCAACGGGCAGAACCGGGTGGTCGCGATCAACGCGGCGACCGGTGCGGTCGAGCACGGCTGGACGGTGGGCAACGCACCGCGCGGCATCGCGCAGGTCGGCCGGAAACTGTACGTCGGCAACGAGGGCGGGCGCCCGGCCGGCTCCGACGACGACACGATCAACTCCTACGGCACGCAGGTGGTGGCCGACCCGGACACCGGTGCCACGACCACGGGCACCGTCAGCGTGATCGACCTCGGGGACCCGGCCGCCGCCGTCGGCTCCATCGACGTCGGCCTGCACCCGACGACGCTGTACGCCAAGAACGGCGCGCTGTTCGTCACCGACACCGGGAGCGACGAGGTGTCGGTCATCGACACCGCGCAGGACAAGGTCGTGCAGAGCATCTCCACCAAGCCGTGGCCGGAGGCCTCGGTGGGCTACGAGCCCGACGCGGTGACGGTCACCGACGACGGGCGCCTGCTGGTCACCCTCGGCCGCGCCAACGCGGTGGCCGTGTACCGCTACAGCGGTGCGCAGGAGCCGGTCGGCTACGTCGGCCTGCTGCCCACGGACTACTTCCCGACGGAGATCACCACCGTCGGCTCGACGGTGGTCGTCTCCAACACCCGTGGCATCGACGCGCGGCGGCCCAACAGCACCGGCGCGCACAACACCCACGACACCACCTCCAGCCTGACCCGGTTCACGCTGCCCGGCGACCGGGAGATCCGCTCCCAGACCGCCAAGGTCTTCCGGCAGAACGGCTGGACCAACGGCGCGGTGCAGACCGCCGGCCGGCACAAGGCGAAGCCGGTGCCGGTGCCGGCACGGATCGGCGACCCCTCGACGATCAAGCACGTCTTCCTGATCGTCAAGGAGAACCGGACCTACGACCAGCTCTTCGGCGACCTCGCGAAGGGCAACGGCGACCCGAAGCTGGCCCAGTTCGGCGTGAACGTGACGCCGAACCAACACGCGCTGGCCGAGCAGTTCGGGCTCTACGACAACACCTACGACATCGGCACCAACTCCGCCGAGGGCCACAACTGGCTGATGCAGGCCGACAACCCGGAGTACACGGAGTCCTCGGCTGGCGAGTACGAGCGAAGCTACGACACCGAGGACGACGGCCTGGGCCACCAGCGGTCGGGTTTCCTGTGGACGGGCGCGCAGGCGGCCGGCCAGGACGTGCGGGACTTCGGTGAGTTCCACCAGTTCCTGACCAAGCCCGACGGCGCGAACTGGCAGAACCTGTACTGCGACGCGAAGACCATGGACGCGACCGGGCAGGACACCGCCTACCCCCTCAACTCCTCCTCGCCGATCCCCTCGCTCAACAGCGTGTCGGTGCCCGGTTTCCCGAAGTTCGACCTGGACGTGCCGGACCAGTACCGGTACCAGATCTGGAAGCAGGACTTCGAGCAGAACGGCCCGGCGAACCTCAACATGCTGTGGCTGTCCAGCGACCACACCGGCGGTCCGGCCGGCCCGGCCGCGCAGGTCGCCGACAACGACCTGGCGGTCGGCAGGATCGTGGACGAGATCTCGCACAGCGAGTACTGGAAGGACTCGGCGATCTTCGTCGTCGAGGACGACTCCCAGGCCGGTCTCGACCACGTGGACGGCCACCGCGCCCCGATCCAGATCATCAGCCCCTGGGCGCAGCACGGGGCCGTCGACAGCCGCTACTACTCGCAGATCACGATGATCCGCACCATCGAGCAGATCCTCGGGGTCCACCCGATGAACCAGAAGGACAGCGCGGCCACCCCGATGGCCACGGCCTTCACCGACAAGCCGGACTTCGCGCCGTTCACCGCGGTGCCCAACCGGACCCCGCTGACCGACGGTCTGAAGACGCCGCCCTCGTGCGGCCTCGACGTGCCCGGGCAGCAGGACCGCCGCGCGGAGGCCGTCCCGGTGACCACCGCGCCGCCGGCCGCGGAGCGCGCCGTCGCGGACCAGTGGGACGCCTGGAAGTCCAAGCAACACCTGACCGGCCCGAACGCCGCGCCGGACCGTGCGAACCCGGCGCAGATGAACCACCTGACCTGGTACCAGACGCACAACTGGACCACCCCGTACCCGGGTGAGAGCGGGATCCTCGCGCCGAACGACGTGCCCGGCGCGTATCTGCCGTCCGCGGAGAACGACGGCTGATCCGGCTCTGATCGCGCCGGGGAACCCTGATCGGGCCCTGGGCCGGCACCACCGCCGGCCCGGGGCCCGTTCGTTTCGCATCGCGTTCGCCCTCCTCGCGCTGGGCCCGACGCCGGCCGTCAGCACCCGACGGGCCCTGACGGCCACGCCCTCGACCGTCGCCGACCGGGGAGTCGGCAACCCGGTCCCGCCCGGCCGGCAGCCGGAGCGCTCTGCCCTCCGGGCGGGTCAGCAGGCGGTTCCCGTCGGCACCGGCGTGAGGTCGACGAGGTAGCCGTCCACGGCGTCGGTGACGCAGGCGTTGCTGCGTCCGTAGGCGGTGTGGCCGAGCCCCCGGTAGGTGAGCAGCATGCCTCCGGGTAGCTGGGCGGCGAGGCTGCGGGCGTCCTGGTACGGGGTCGCGGCGTCGCCGGTGGTGCCCACGACCAGGACGGGGGGCAGGCCGTCGGCCTTCACCCGGTGCGGCTGGGCCGGACCGGCGGGCCAGGTGCGGCAGGCGAGGTCGGCGAGCACGCCGGAGCTGCCGAAGACGCCTGATTCCCGGTGGGCGCGGTCGAGCACCGGCCAGTAGGCCTCGGGGTCCTTGGGGTGCGGTACGTCGAGGCAGTTGACGGCGGTCAGGATGTCGGTGCCGTTGTCGCGGGGTGTGTCACTGCGACCGGCTTCGGAGCCAGGGGCGTCGCCCTCGGTGCCGGTCGAGCCGGGGCCCTCGTCCTGGGGTGACGGCTTCTCCTTCGCGATCGCGGCCAGCTTGCCGCCGTCGCCCTTGCGGGCGGCCGTCAACCCGTCGGAGAGGTCCTGCCACTGGGTTTCCGGTGCGTACATCGACATCATGACGGCGGTGTGCAGGGTCGTCTCGTCGAGGCGCTCGGGGCTGCCCTTGATCGGCAGGGGGCGCTTGGCCGCCTTCGCGTACAGGTCGGCGACGAGTTTGCGGATGCCGTCCGGGGTGGCTGCGGGGCAGCCCTGCTTGACGACCTGCGCGCAGGAGTCGGCGTAGTCCTCGACGGCCTTGCGGAAGGCCCGGCCCGACTGCAGCGTCCGTTGGGACCAGTCGAGGGAGGGGTCGACGGCGCCGTCGAGCACGAGTGCCCGGACGCGCTGCGGGAACTGCTCGGCGTACTCGGTGCCCAGCGAGGTGCCGTAGGACCAGCCGAGGTACGTGAGCCGGTCGTCGCCGAGTGCGGCCCGCAGCACGTCCAGGTCGCGGGCGACGTCCACCGTGCCGATGTGCGGGAGGAGTTCGCCGCTGCGGGTGATGCAGGCGGCCGCCGTCCGGTCGGCCTCCGCGACGGCGGCCCGGCGCTCGGCCTCCGTGCGCGGGTTGAGCGGGGAGGGTGTGTCGTCGCCGGTAGGGGCTTGGTCGGTGGTGTCGTCCGGGGGAGCACAGTCGAGGGCGGGCTTGCTGCCGGCGACCCCGCGGGGGTCGAAGCCGACGAGGTCGAAGTGCGCCCTGGTCTCCTTGCCGAAGGAGTCGGCGCCGCCGGACCGCAGCGTCTCGACCCCGGACCCCCCGGGGCCACCGGGGTTGAGGACCAGGGACCCGATCCGCTTGCCCGGGTCGGTCGCGTGGGTCCGGATCAGCGGCAGCGTGAAGGTCTTGCCGTTGTTCGGCCGGGCGTAGTCCATCGGTACGGTCAGGGTGGCGCACTGGAAGTCGCCGCAGGCCGTCCAGACGGGCTGCTGCCGGTAGTACGGCCGTAGCTCGGGCTGGTCGGCCTGCTCGGGCGGCGGAGGCTGGGCGCCCGGGGCGGTCGCGCTCCGGTCGGGGTGCTGGTCGCAGCCTGCGGCGGCGGCCACGGTCGCCGCCGCCACGGCCAGGACGGCGAGCTGCCGGAGGGTGGGGCGTCGGCCCGAACGGGCGTGGGGGATACGGGTGTTGTCGGTGTTGCGGATGAATCGGCGCATGGCCTCGGTGTCGTTTCGGATCGGTTGGTCGGTACGGGCCGACCGTGGCGGGGCGGTTCTGAGGTTGTGATGAGGGCGGTCTGCCCGGAGCGCGGCTCAGATCCTCCGGTCGGCTTCGGCCGCGATCACGTCGTGCAGCAGCCGGGCGAGCCGGGTCTCGTTGAGTCGCTGCGCCGGGTCGCGGGCGAGCAGGGCGTCGATGACCGGGGCGAGGCGGTCGGCCCGGGGCGGTGGGGTGCGCCGCTCCGGATGGTGGCCCCGCACGCAGACCCGGAGCAGCAGGCCCAGCGACCACAGGTCGGAGGCGGGCCCGGCCGCGCCGCCGTCCAGTTCTTCCGGCGCCACGTGCCCAGGGGCGCGGCCGGGTTCGGTCGGGCCGGCGAGGGCGGCGAGGGCGGCGATGCGGAAGCCGGTGAGCACGGCCGAACCGTCCGGGCGGATCAGGACGTTGCCCGGTTCGACGTCCCGGTGCAGGACGCCGGCCGCGTGCGAGGACCGCAGGGCCGCGAGCACGTCCAGGCCGACATGGGCGGCTGCCGCGGGGGAGAGCGGGCAGTGGTCGACGACGTCCCGGAGGGACTGCCCGGCGACCAGTTCCATCACCAGCCAGGGATGCGGCCGGTGGTTGAGGACATCGTGGACGGTGGCGAGGTTGGCATGCCCGATCCGGGCCAGGGCCCGGGCCTCGCGGAGCACCCGCTGCCGGGCCAGGTCGGTCGGGCCCGGGCCCGCCGGGGCGGAGGGGCGCAGCTCCTTGAGGGCGATGTCGCGCTCCGCGGCCAGGTCGCGGGCCTTCCACACCGTTCTCGTCCCGCTGCCGCCGAGCCGCGCCAGGAGCGCGAACCGCCCCGCCACGAGATCCCCGACGGCGTGTCCGTTGTGCTCGATCATCAACCTGTCCTCGCCGTGCCCTCCCCTTCCCGCCCGTGGACGGGGAGAGGGGGACACCCCACGTGCCGACTTCCCGGGAAGCGTGCCCGAGGCATCCTGAGGATTCGATGAGGGACGGCGGCGCCGGACGGCTCAGGGTCGCCGGGGCTCGGGGTCGCCGGGGCTCAGGGTTGCTTCTGTGCCGGGACGCGCAGGACGAAGCGGGCACCGCCGCGGGTGCTGGTGGTGACGGTGAGCGAGCCGCCGTGGGCACGGGCGACCCAGGCGGCGATGGACAGGCCGAGGCCGGTCGAGCCGGCGCCGCTGTGGAAGCGCTCGAACAGCGAGCGTGCCTGTTCGGGCGGGACGGCGGTGATGGACAGCTGGTCCGCGCCGCCGGTCAGCAGGGTCACCGGCGGGCAGTCGTACGCCCCCTCCTTGGGGTCGGGGTACTGGAGCGCGCCCTGGTCGTCGTTGCCGAGCCCGAGGAGCGCCTCGTTGCCCATCAGGGCCAGTTCGGCGTCGGCTCGTGACCGCCAGGACTCGTCGTCCGCCTGGACGGCGAGCACCGTCATCCCGACCAGGCCGACTGCGCTGACCAGGGCGAACAGGACCGCGATCCGGCGTCGCAGCCTGCCGATCCGGCCCGCTGGGGTCGGCGGTCTCACCGTTGCGTCTCCGGCTCCTGGGCCTCCAGCCGGTAGCCGACGCCGCGCACGGTGTGGATCAGCGGTGGGTCGCCGAGCTTGCGCCGCAGCTGGGAGACCAGGACCTCGACCACGTTCGAGTTGGGCTCGGTCAGCTCGTCCCAACAGCTCTCGATCAGGTCGGTGCGGCGCACCGCCTGCCCGGGCCGGGCGGCGAGCGTCTCCAGGACGGCGAACTCCTTGACGGTCAGGGAGAGCAGGACGCCGTCGCGGTGCACCGTCCTGCGGGCCGTGTCGATCTCCAGGTCCGCGCAGCGGACCACCGGCGGCCGGGGTACCGCGGACCGTCGGCCCAGACTGCGGACCCGGGCCACCAGCTCCGGCACCGCGAAGGGTTTGACCAGGTAGTCGTCACCGCCGGTGTCGAAGCCCTCGACCCGGTCGGCGACGCTGTCGCGGGCGGTGAGGTAGAGCACCGGAACGCTCACGCCGTCGTGCCGCATCCGCCGTACGTACTCCGCGGAGTCGCCGGAGGGGAGCATCCGGTCGAACACGACGCAGTCGTAGTCGGTGACGAACAGCGCCTCGTCGGCCGCCGGGAGGTCCGCGGCGACGTCGACGGCCAGCCCGGCTCCGCGCAGGGCGGCGGCGACGGCGAACCGCAGGTCGTCATCGTCCTCGACCAGGAGTATTCGCATGCCGGGCAGCACAGCCGCGACCTGCGGCGAAGCAGCCCGCCACCGCGAGCGGGCCGACCCCGCCCGGGGCAGGTCCTCGCCCTCGGCGTCACCCGTGGGGATGAAACGGACGGCCGTTCGGGGGCGTTGGCCTGGCCGTGGGGGCCCCGCCCGCCGGGATCCTCGACTACGTGCCCGGGTCAGTGCCCCCTTCCCGAACGGAGCCCCCACGTGACCAGCCCCCGGCCCCACCCGTACATCCGCACCATCCACCCGTTCATGCACGGCACCCTCACGGTCGGCTGACCCGCCGTGGCCATCCCGGAACCCGCCGGCCGACGCGGCCGAAGGCTCACCCACCTCGTCCTGCGCCTGCTGGCCGCCGCCGGACTCGCCGTGGACGCGCTCGTCCACGTCCGGATCGCCGACCAGTACGACGCCGTCGGCGACTCCATCACCCAGGGCACCCTGTTCCGCGCCGAGGCCGCCGTCGCGAGCCTCGCGGTGGTCCTCGTGCTCCTCTGGCGGCACCGGTCCGGCGACGTCTTCGCCTGGGCGGTCGCCGCCTCGGGGCTCGGCGCGCTGCTGCTCTACCGCTACGTGGACGTCGGCGCCCTCGGGCCGCTGCCGAACATGCACGAGCCGGTCTGGTTCGGCGACAAGACGTTCGCCGCCTGGGCCGAGGGGGTCGCCACGGCGGCCCTCACCGTGCTGCTGCTCGACAGCCTTCGGCGCCGGATCTGATCCGCCCCGCCGCCCCGCCTCCCGGGTGAACGGGCGGCGCGGCGGGCCGGACGGGCCAGGGGCCGGGTGGGTCCGGGGTCATGATCGCCGGGTTCCCGGAGGCCCACACCGTCGGAGGCGGACATGCGGATCCTGCTCCTCGCCAGCGCGTTCAACAGCCTCAGCCAGCGGCTGTACGCCGAACTGCGCGACCGGCGGCACACCGTGGACATCCGACTGGCCGGTGATGACGACGAGTTGAGGACGTCGGTGAGCCGCCTGCGGCCGGACCTGGTGCTCGCCCCGATGCTCCGCACGGCGATCCCGCGGGACGTCTGGTCGGAGCTCACCTGCCTGATCGTCCATCCCGGCCCGCCGGGCGACCGCGGCCCGTCCTCCCTCGACCGGGCGATCCAGGACGGCCTCGCCGAGTGGGGCGTCACGGTGCTCCAGGCCGAGGCGGAGATGGACGCGGGGCCGATCTGGGCCTGGGCGCCCTGCCGGCTGCCCGAGCGCGGCAAGAGCGACCTGTACCGCAACGAGGTCGCCGACGCGGCCGTGGCGGCCGCGCTGCTCGCCGTGGAGCGGGTCACCTCGGGCAGTTACGCGCCGCAGCCGCAGCACGGCCCCGGCTGGCGGGAGACGGTGCGCACCCGGCCCTTCCTGCGGCAGGAGGAGCGTCGGATCGACTGGGCGGGCGACTCCACCGAGGCGGTCCTGCGCAGGCTCCGCGCGGCGGACTCCCAGCCCGGGGTGCTCGGCGCGCTGTGCGGCGACGAGTGGTACCTGCACGGCGGGTACCGCGAACCGGTGCTGCGCGGCCGGCCGGGCGAGCTGCTGGCCACCCGTGCCGGCGCCGTGTGCCGGGCCACCTCGGACGGAGCGGTGTGGATCCCCGAACTCCGCCGCCGCCGCGCACCCGGCGGGCCCGCGACCTTCAAGCTCCCGGCGGTGACGGCGCTCGGCGCCCTGCTGCCGCCGGTCCCGGAGGTGGCGGCGCCGCTGATGCCGGGCGGGCAGGCCGGCCCCGCGTGGTCGGACATCCGCTACCGCGAGGACGGCCCGGTGGGCTTCCTGCGCTTCTCGTTCCCGGGCGGGGCGATGTCCACCGACCACTGCCGGCGGCTGCGGGAGGCGTACCGCTGCGCCCTCGCCCGCCCGACCTCGGTGCTGGTGCTCGGCGGCGGCCGGGACTTCTTCTCCAACGGCATCCACCTCAACGTCATCGAGGCCGCGCCGGACCGGGCCGCCGAGTCCTGGGCCAACATCACCGCGATGGACGACCTGGTCGCCGAGGTGCTCACCACCACCGACCGGCTGGTGGTCGCCGCCGTCGCGGGGAACGCGGCGGCCGGCGGGGTGATGCTGGCCCTGGCCGCGGACGAGGTGTGGTGCCGCGGCGGCTCCGTCCTCAACCCGCACTACCGGCTGATGGGGCTGTACGGCTCGGAGTACTGGACGTACACCCTCCCGCGCCGGGTGGGTGCGGCGGAGGCCGAACGGCTGACCCGTCAGGCGCTGCCGGTGTCCGCGGCGGCCGCCGAGCGGATCGGCCTGGTCGACCGGGTGCTCGACTGCGGGCCGCAGGAGTTCGGGCCGAGCGCGGCCCGCCTGGCCGGGCTGCTCGCCGCCTCGCCCGCCGCGCAGCGCCGGATCGCGGCGAAGAAGGCCGCCCGCGAGGCCGACGAGCGGGCCAAGCCGCTGGCGGAGTACCGGGAGGAGGAGCTCGCAGTGATGCACCGGCAGTTCTTCACCCCCGAATCGCCGTACCACGCGCTGCGGTCCGCGTTCGTGCGCAAGCGCCCAGCGCCCGCAGGGTCCGTCGCGCGGATGTGACCCGAACGGCCGCGCCCGCTCGCGTCCTGCGGGCGACCCCTTCGGCTTTCCGGACCGGCGTGCGATCCGAACCGTTGCTATGACTTGTCTTTGAGCCATTTCGTCCGGCTCCCATCCCCGAGGAGGCATCCTCATGGGTGCTGCAACAACCGACACCGACGTGGTGCACGTTCTCTGGATCAACGCCGGCCTCAGCTGCGACGGCGACTCCGTCTCGCTGACCGCCGCGATGCAGCCGAGCATCGAGGAGATCGTCACCGGCGCGCTGCCCGGCCTGCCGAAGGTCGCGGTGCACTGGCCGCTGATCGACTTCGAGTGCGGCCCGGCCCAGGGCGCGGACAACTTCGTCGAGTGGTTCTTCAAGGCCGACCGCGGCGAGATCGAACCGTTCGTCCTGGTCGTCGAGGGGTCCATCCCCAACGAGAAGATCAAGAAGGAGGGCTACTGGTGCGGCTTCGGCGACGACCCCGTCACCGGCCAGCCCGTCACCACCAGTGAGTGGCTGGACCGGCTCGCCCCCAAGGCGACCGCGGTGGTGGCGATCGGCACCTGCGCCACGTACGGCGGCATCCACGCGATGGCCGGCAACCCGACCGGCGCGATGGGCGTGCCGGACTACCTCGGCTGGGACTGGAAGTCCAAGGCCGGGCTGCCGATCGTCTGCGTGCCGGGCTGCCCGATCCAGCCCGACAACTTCGCCGAGACGCTCACCTACCTGCTGTACCAGTTGGCCGGCTCCGCGCCGATGATCCCGCTCGACGACAAGCTGCGGCCCGCCTGGCTGTTCGGTGCCACCGTGCACGAGGGCTGCAACCGTGGCGGCTACTACGAGCAGGGCCAGTTCGCCACCGACTACGGCACGCCCGAGTGCCTGGTGCGGCTCGGCTGCTGGGGCCCGGTCGTCAAGTGCAACGTCGCCAAGCGCGGCTGGATCAACGGCGTCGGCGGCTGCCCGAACGTGGGCGGCATCTGCATCGCCTGCACCATGCCGGGCTTCCCGGACAAGTTCATGCCCTTCATGGACCCGCCACCCGGCTCGCGGGTCTCCAGCGGCGCCAGTACCGCGTACGGATCGCTGATCCGGCGGCTGCGCGCGATCACCCAGAAGACCGTCGACAAGGAACCGAAGTGGCGCCGTACCGGTCGCCACCTGACCACGGGTTACCGCCCGCCCTGGTGACAGGGGAGGGCCGCACGCCGACCGGTGTGCGGCCCCGTCGACCTCCGCCCCGCTCGTAGACCCCGTAGACAAGGACACGCAGACACGATGGCAACACCGACGACCAGGGCGGCCGGCGACGGCAGCGGCCTGACGGAGATGTCCTGGGACCCGATCACCCGGATCGTGGGCAGCCTGGGCATCCACACGAAGATCGACTTCAAGCAGAAGAGGGTCGCGGAGTGCTACAGCACCTCGTCCGTCTTCCGCGGCTACAGCGTCTTCATGCGTGGCAAGGACCCGCGCGACGCGCACTTCATCACCAGTCGGATCTGCGGGATCTGCGGCGACAACCACGCCACCTGTTCGGTCTACACCCAGAACATGGCGTACGGCGTGAAGCCCCCGCACCTGGGCGAGTGGATCATCAACCTCGGCGAGGCCGCCGAGTACATGTTCGACCACAACATCTTCCAGGAGAACCTGGTCGGGGTCGACTACTGCGAGAAGATGGTCCGCGAGACCAACCCGGGCGTCCTGGAACTGGCCGAGCGCACCGAGGCCCCGCACGCCGGCGACCACGGCTACAAGACGATCGCCGACATCATGCGCTCGCTCAACCCGATCGAGGGCGAGTTCTACCGCGAGGCGCTCCAGGTCAGCCGCTACACCCGGGAGATGTTCTGCCTGATGGAGGGCCGCCACGTGCACCCCTCCACGCTCTACCCGGGCGGCGTCGGCACGGTCGCGACGGTGCAGCTGTTCACCGACTACCTGACCCGGCTGATGCGCTACGTCGAGTTCATGAAGAAGGTCGTGCCGCTGCACGACGACCTCTTCGACTTCTTCTACCAGGCCCTGCCCGGCTACGAGGAGGTCGGCCGGCGGAGGGTCCTGCTCGGCTGCTGGGGCAGCCTCAACGACCCGGACCACTGCGACTTCACGTACCGCAACATGACGGACTGGGGCCGCAGGATGTTCGTCACCCCCGGTGTCATCGTCGACGGCAAGCTCGTCACCAACGACCTGACGCAGATCAACCTCGGCATCCGGATCCTGCTCGGCAGCTCCTACTACGAGGACTGGCAGGGCAAGGAGCTCTTCGTCACCCACGACCCGCTGGGCAACCCGGTCGACCCCCGACACCCGTGGAACCAGCACACCATCCCGCAGCCGCAGAAGCGCAACTTCGACGACAAGTACAGCTGGGTGATGTCCCCTCGCTGGTTCGACGGCAAGGACCACCTCGCCCTCGACACCGGCGGCGGCCCGATCGCGCGGCTGTGGTCCACCGCCCTGTCCGGGCTGGTCGACATCGGCTACGTCAAGGCCACCGGCCACAGCGTCCAGATCAACCTGCCCCGCTCGATGACCAAGCCCGAGGTCACCTTCGAGTGGAAGATCCCGCAGTGGAGCAACGCCATCGAGCGCAACCGGGCCCGCACCTACTTCCAGGCCTACGCGGCCGCCGCCGCCCTGCACTTCGCCGAGAAGGCGCTCGACGAGGTCCGTGCCGGGCGCAGCCAGACCTGGGAGCGCTTCGAGGTGCCGGACGAGTCGATCGGCTGCGGCTTCACCGAGGCCGTGCGCGGCGTGCTCTCACACCACATGGTGATCCGCGACGGCAAGATCGCCAACTACCACCCGTACCCGCCCACCCCGTGGAACGCCAGCGTCCGCGACAGCTACGGCACGCCCGGCCCGTACGAGGACGCGGTGCAGAACACGCCGATCTTCGAGGAGAACTCCCCGGAGAACTTCAAGGGCATCGACATCATGCGCGCGGTGCGCAGCTTCGACCCCTGCCTGCCCTGCGGCGTGCACATGTACGTCGGCGGGCGCACCCTGCAGACCATGCACGTGCCCACCGGCCTGAGCGGGCTCACCGCATGACGGCCGAACAGACCGGGCTGCGGATCCAGGAGGCCCTGGACGCCCTGGCCGGCAGCGGCGCCGAGCGGGCGGGCGAGCAACTCGTCCGCGACCTCATGGAGTTCTACGGTGAGGGCCTGGCCAGGATCGTCCCGGCCGTGCCCCCGCCCGCCCTGGAGCGGATGCTCGACGACCCCGCGGTGGCCGGGCTGCTACTCCTGCACGACCTGCACCCCGAGGACGTGACCGCCCGGATCGACCGGGCGCTCGCCAACCTGCCCGAGCGGATCGAGGTGCTCGGCTTCGAACCGGGCACCGGCATCCTGCGGCTGCGCCGGACCGCCTCCGGCTGCGGCTGTGGGGAGCAGGACGTCGAGGCGGCACTCGCCTGCCACGCGCCCGAGGTGACGGCCCTGGAGCTGGAACGCGCCCCGCAGCTGCTCCAGATCGGCACCCGCCCGCCCCAGCCCGCGGAGGCCCGGTGAACACCCGCGGGGTCTCCCGCGACGGGATCGTCCTGCTGCGCCGGCTGCGCGAGCCGGCGCCGCCGCGGCCCGAGCAGTGCGGGTTCTGCGGCCGGGACCTGCCCGTCGGCCACCGCCACCTGGTGGACGTCGAGGAACGCGCCCTGGCCTGCACCTGCACCGCCTGCGGCCTGCTCTTCCAGCAGCCGGGCGCGGCCGGCGGCCGCTTCCGCACCGTGCCGGACCGCTATCTCCTCGACCCGGACGGCGAGTTGGATGAACGGGCCTGGTCGGTGCTCGGGATCCCGGTCGGCACGGCGTTCCTGTTCCGCAACGCCGTCCTGGACCGGCTGCTCGCCTTCTACCCCGGGCCGGCCGGCGCCACCGAGAGCGAGGTGGACGAGCAGGACTGGGAACGCGCCCTCGGCGCCAGCCGGCTGGCCGCCGCCCTGGAACCGGACGTGGAGGCGCTGCTGCTGCGCCGCACCGACCGGAACGTCGCGTGCTTCCTGGTGCCGATCGACGTCTGCTACGAGCTGGTCGGCCGGCTGCGGCGGTGCTGGCACGGCTTCGACGGCGGGGCCGAGGCGCGGGCCGAACTCGACGCCTTCTTCGAGCGGTTGGCCGCTCGGGCCCGCCCGCTGCGCGCGGAGGCGACGGCATGAGTGAACGGAGTGAGCGAGCCATGGAAAGGTGCGCGCTCGGCTTCACCTGCACCGGCGTGCGGTCCGCCCCGTACGCGGCCGCGCCGACCCTGGTGTTCCGGCTGCGGGTCACGGCGCCGGCCGACACCCGGGTGCACGCCCTCGCCCTCCAGTGCCAGCTGCGGATCGAACCGGGCCGCCGGTCGTACGCCGCCGCCGAGGGCGAGCGGCTGACCGACCTGTTCGGCGAACGGGAGCGCTGGGCGTCCACGCTCAACCCGATCCAGCTCGCCACCGTGCCGCTGCTGGTGCCCGGCTTCACCGGGGAGACCGAGGCCGACCTGGCGGTGCCGTGCAGCTACGACCTGGAAGTGGCCTCCGCCCGCTACTTCCGGGCGCTGGACGGCGGCGAGGTACCGCTGCTGCTGCTCTTCTCCGGCACCGCCTTCGCCGGCCCCGGCGGCTTCCAGGTCACCCCCGTGCCCTGGGACAAGGAGGCCCGGGTGCGGATGCCGGTGCGGGTCTGGCGGGAGGCGATCGACCAGCACTTCCCCGGCTGTGGCTGGCTGCGCCTGCCGGACGACGTGATGGACGACCTGCTGACCTACCGCTCCCGGCGGGCCCTGCCCTCCTGGGAGGCGACGCTGCGCGAACTGCTCGCGGCGGCGGCGATCGATGAGGGCGTCCGGTGAGCGGCCTGCCCGACGGGATCGAACGCGCCTTCGCGGCCGCCCGGCAGATCGCCGACGCGGTGCTGTTGGAGGGCTACGTGCTCTACCCGTACCGCGCGTCGGCGGCCAAGAACCGGCTGCGCTGGCAGTTCGGCGTCCTGGTGCCGCCCGAGTACACCGTGCAGGGCGGCGAGCACTCCCACCAGCGCACCGAGTGCGTGATGGAGGCGCGCCCGGGCGACCGGCTGGCGGTCGAGCTGCGCTTCCTACGCGTTCAACGGCGAACCGTCGAACGGGCCACCGCCACCGGCGGGTTCGAGCCCGTGGAACGGTTGGAGCTGGCCGAGCGGGTGCTCGTCGAATGGGACGAGGGCGTCGAGGAGCGGATCGAACTCCTCCTGCCGGTCGATGAGTTGAGCGGCGAAGGAGTGCAGCGGGGGTTCCGGCTGCCCGGCGTCGGCGGGACGGAGCTGCTGCACGAGCACGGCTCCGCCGTCGGACGGCTGGTGCGGCGGCGCGAACAGGTCGACGGCCTGGTGCGGTTGAGGGCCGAGGAACTGCCCGGCCCGTACCGGGCGCAGCGCCTGACGGCGGTGGTGGAGAACGCCTCCGCCTGGACGCCGCACCCGCAGGCCGGCCGCGAGGAGGCGCTGCCGCGCTCCCTGGTCTCCACCCACCTGCTGCTCGGTCTGGAGCACGGCGGCTTCCTGTCGGCCACCGATCCGCCCGAGTGGGCCCGGCCGGCCGTAGAGCGGTGCCGCAACGAGCGTACCTGGCCCGTTCTGGCCGGACCGGACGGCGAGCACCAGGTGATGCTGTCCTCGCCGATCATCCTGGAGGACCACCCGCGCGTCGCCCCGGAGAGCCTCGGCACCCTGTACGACGCCACCGAGATCGACGAGATCCTGGCGCTGCGGACGGCGGCCCTGACCGAGGACGAGAAGCGGGAGGCCCGCGGCACCGACGAACGGGCCGGGGCCGTGATCGACCTGGCCGAGTCCATGCCGCCCGAGGTGCTGGAGCGGCTGCACGGCGCCATCCGCGGGCTGCGCGAGGTCACCGGCGGTGCCGGCGACGCGGAGCAGCCCTGGTGGGACCCGGGCAGCGACCCGCAGGTCGACCCCGAGCGGGACCGGGTGCTGGTCGACGGCCACCCGGTCGGCGTCGGCAGCCGGGTGCTGCTGCGGCCCGGACGGCGGCGCACCGACGCCCAGGACCTCTTCCTGGACGGGCGGACCGGCGTCGTGGAGGCGGTGCTGCACGACGTCGACGGCTCGGTGCACCTGGCCGTCACCGTGGAGGACGACCCGGGCGCGGACCTGTGGCGGGCGCAGGGACGCTTCCGCTACTTCCAGCCCGACGAGGTCACCCTGCTGGAGGAGTCGTGAGCGAGCGGGCCATCGAGAGGTGCGAGGGCGCATGAGGAGTGGGAAGGTGCTGGTCGCCGGAGTGGGCAACGTCTTCCTCGGCGACGACGGGTTCGGGGTCGAGACCGTCCGACGGCTCTCCGCCCACCCCCTGCCGGACGGCGTCGAGACGGTCGACGTCGGCGTGCGCGGCGTCGACCTGGCGTACCGGCTGCTCGACGGCTACCCGACCGCCGTCCTGGTGGACGCCACCTGCCGCGGCGGGGCGCCCGGCACGGTCTACCTCATCGAGGCGGCCGCCGGGCCGCTGGAGGCGCCGGTGCTGGACGGCCACCGGATGGGGCCGGACGCCGTCCTCGCGCTGCTCGCCACGCTCGCCGCCGGGACCGGCGGCGAGCCGCCCGGGCGGGTGCTGGTGGTCGGCTGCGAGCCGGCGTCGCTGGAGGAGGGCATCGGGCTGAGCGAGACCGTCGCCGCCGCCGTCGAGGAGGCGGTCCAAGTGGTCCTGCGGGTCGTGACCGAGGCCACGCAACCGGAGAGGGAGACAACACCATGCTGAGGAAGCTGTTCTGCGCGGCCCTGCTGGCGGGGATCGGCGCGCTGGTCTGGCAGAGCCTGCCGGACCTCAAGCGGTACCTGAAGATCTCGCGGATGTGAGGCCCGGATTGCTGCGAACGGTGCAGCCCCGGGCGCGGTGGCGGCGCGGCTTCGAGCCGTGGCCGCCACCGCGCCCTGTAATGGGGCCCGTTGCCGCCCGCCGTGGGAAGGGACCGATGCACGAGATGTCGATTGCCGCCGCCGTCGTCGAGCAGGTGGACGAGGCCGCGCGTCAGCACGGGGCCCCCGGGGTGACGCGGGTGCGGCTGCAGGTGGGGGAGTTGGCCGGGGTCGTCCCCGAGGCGCTCGACTTCTGCTTCGAACTGGCCTGTGCCGGAACGCTGGTGGAGGGTGCGGTGCTGGACACCGAGCCCGTCGCGGCGCGGGCCTGGTGCGCGCCCTGCGACGCCGAGTGGGCCGTCGGCATGCCGCCGGACCTCGGCTGCCCGAACTGCTCCGGAGGCGGCGGCGTCGAGCTGCTGTCCGGGCGCGAGCTCCAGATCCTGGACGTCGAGTGGTCCTAGAGGGCGTGTCCGCAGGACACGCCCCAGCGCCCCGACGTCCGGTCCGAACAGAAAGGCTGACGCGATGTGCCAGACGGTCGACCTCCGCCGGGCGGTCCTCGCCCGCAACGACGACGCCGCCCGCGAACTGCGGGCGGCGCTGACCGCCCGGGGGACGGTGGCGGTGAACCTGCTGTCCAGTCCCGGCAGCGGCAAAACCGCCCTGCTGGAGGCCGAGTTGGGGCTGGCCCGGCGACGAGGGGTGCCGGTCGCCGCGCTGACCGCCGACCTGGCCACCGAGAACGACGCGCTGCGGCTGGCCCGTTCCGGCGCGCCGGTGAAGCAGGTGCTCACCGACGGGCT
The DNA here is from genome assembly GCF_040609455.1 of Kitasatospora sp. NPDC004669. Classification (NCBI taxonomy): domain Bacteria; kingdom Bacillati; phylum Actinomycetota; class Actinomycetes; order Kitasatosporales; family Streptomycetaceae; genus Kitasatospora; species Kitasatospora sp. NPDC004669. Next base: position 10,900 of record NZ_JBEXKB010000030.1, on the reverse strand, counting down.
CTGCCACCTGGAGGCGCGGATGCTCGCCGGGCACCTGGACGGCTGGCTGCCGCAGGACTGCCGGCTGCTGTTCGTGGAGAACGTCGGCAATCTGGTCTGCCCGGCCTCCTACGACCTCGGCGAATCGCTGCGGGTGGTGCTGGCCTCGGTGACCGAGGGCGAGGACAAGCCGCTCAAGTACCCGACCGCGTTCGGGCTGGCCAACCTGGTGCTGGTGACCAAGGCGGACCTCGCCGCGGCGGCCGAGTTCGACCGGGCGGCGTTCCTGGCGAACGTCCAGCGGGTCAACCCCGGGGTGGAGGTGGTGCACACCTCGGCCCGCACCGGCGACGGCGTCGGGGCGCTGCTGGAGCGGGCCCTGTCCGTGCTGGACGGCGCCGGTGTGCACCGGCCGGTGATGGCGGCCCACCCCCACGGGGGGCACCACCACACGGAACAGGCGCCCAGGTGACGGACGGTCACCCGGAACTCGACCGCGAACGGCGGCGGGTCGCCGTCCGCGGACTCGTCCAGGGGGTCGGCTTCCGGCCGTTCGTGTTCACCCTGGCCGGCGAACTCGGGCTGGCCGGCAGCGTCACCAACACCGGCGAGGGCGTCCTGGCCGAGGTCGAAGGCAGCCGGGACGCCCTCGACGCCTTCTGCCGACGGGTGGCCGGCGACGCGCCGCCGCTCGCCCAGGTCGCCTCGGTGGAGCACGCGCCGCTCGCCGCCACCGGCGCCACCGGCTTCACCATCGCCCCGTCCTGCGCCGACGGCCCCCGCGCCACCCTGATCCCGCCGGACGTCGCCGTGTGCGCCGACTGCCTGGCCGAACTCGCCGACCCCACCGACCGGCGCCACCGGCACCCCTTCATCAGCTGCACCAACTGCGGCCCCCGGTACACCATCGTGACCGGCCTGCCGTACGACCGCGCCAACACCACCATGGCCGGCTTCCCGATGTGCGCGGACTGCGCCAGGGAGTACGCCGACCCCGCCGACCGCCGCTTCCACGCCCAACCCGTCGCCTGCCACGCCTGCGGGCCGCGTCTCGCGCTGACCGTCCCCGGGACCGCTGGGCGGGCGGGGGAGGAGGCGCTGACGGCGGCCCGCCGACTGCTGGCCGACGGGGCGGTCCTCGCCGTCAAGGGCCTCGGCGGCTACCACCTCGCCTGCGACGCGCGCGACGCCGGAGCCGTCGCCCTGCTGCGCCGGCGCAAGCGGCGTGGCGACAAACCGTTCGCCCTGATGGCGCGGGACCTCGCCACCGTCGAGGGCCTGCTGCCGGTCGGCCCGGCCGAGCGGGAACTGCTCACCGGACCGGCACGGCCGATCGTCCTGCTGCGGCGCCCTGGTGGGTTCGCCGCGGAACTCCCCGTGGTCGCCCCCGGCAGCCCCGACCTCGGCGTGATGCTCCCGTACACACCGCTGCACCACCTGCTGCTCGCCGCCCCCGGGCCGGACCTCCTGGTGATGACCAGCGCCAACCTCTCCGGCGAGCCGATCGTCACGGACGACCGGGAGGCGCTGAGCAGGCTCGCCCCGCTCGTCGACGGCTGGCTCGGCCACGACCGGCCGATCCACGTGCCCTGCGAGGACTCCGTGGTGCGGGTGGTCGACGGCGAGCAGCTGCCGCTGCGCCGCTCGCGCGGATACGCCCCGCTGCCGCTCCCGCTGCCGGTGCCCGTCCGGCCCGTGCTGGCGGTCGGCGGCGACCTGAAGAACACTTTCGCGCTGGCCCGCGACGGCTACGCCTGGCTGTCCGGGCACATCGGCGACATGGACGACCTGGCCACGCTGCGCGCCTTCGACCACGCGGTCGAGCAGCTCGGCATGGTCAGCGGGGTGCGGCCCAGCCTGCTCGTCGCCGACCGGCACCCCGGCTACCGCTCGGTCCGGCACGCCGAGCGGACCGCCGCCGGCCGGCCGGTGCGCCGGGTGCAGCACCACCACGCCCACATCGCCGCGGTGATGGCCGAACACGGCCTGGACGGCGGTCGGGCGGTGCTCGGGGTGGCCTTCGACGGCACCGGCTACGGCGAGGACGGCGCGATCTGGGGCGGCGAGGTGCTGCTGGCCGACTACGACGGGTTCCGCCGCCTCGCCCACCTCGGGTACATGCCGCTGCCGGGCGGGGACGCGGCCGTCGAGCGCCCGTACCGGACGGCGCTCTCGCACCTGCGGACGGCCGGGCTGCCCTGGGCACCCGGGCTGCCGCCGGTTCAAGCCTGCCCGGACGAGGAACTCCGCTTGCTGGAGCGGCAGTTGGCGCGCGGGCTGAATTGCGTGCCGACCTCCAGCATGGGCCGGCTGTTCGACGCGGTGTCCTCGCTCGCCGGGGTCTGCCACCGGGCCGGCTACGAGGCCCAGGCGGCGATCGAACTGGAGGCGGCGGCCGCTGAGTTCGGCCCGGCGGCGGGCTACGGGTTCGGACTGCTGCCCCGGGAGGACGGCTGGATCGCCGACCCCGGGCCGGTGCTGGCCGGAGTGGTGGCGGACGTGATCGCGGGTGCTTCCGCGGGGCTGGTCGCAGCGCGCTTCCACAGCGCGGTGGCCGACCTGGTCCGGCGGATCTGCGCGGCCGCCCGGGACCGCTACGGCACCACCACGGTGGCGCTCGGCGGTGGCGTCTTCGCCAACGCGCTGCTCTCCTCGGCCTGCGCGCGCGGCCTCGGGGAGGACGGCTTCACCGTACTGCGGCACCGCCGGGTGCCGCCCAACGACGGAGGGCTGGCGCTCGGCCAGCTGATGGTGGCCGCCCGGTCGTCGGCCACCCGGGAGGAGTGAGAGCGGATGTGCCTGGCGGTGCCCGGCAGGGTGACGGAGATCGGGGAGCGTGACGGGACCCGGATGGCGGTCATGGACTTCGGCGGGGTGGTCAAGGACGTGTGCCTGGAGTACCTGCCCGACCTTCAGGTGGGGGACTACGCGATCGTCCACGTGGGCTTCGCGCTCCAGCGCCTGGACGAGGAGTCGGCCCGGCGGACCCTGGAGCTGTTCGAGGAACTCGGGCTGCTGCAGGAGGAGTTCGGTGACCCGTGGGAGGCGGCGCGGGCGGCCGGTGCGGCCGGTGCGGCCGGTGCGGAGCGAGGGGCTGAGGAGGTCGGACGGTGAAGTACCTGGAGGAGTTCCGCAACCCCGAGCTGGCCGAGGGGCTGCTCGCCGACATCAGGGCGACGGTCACCCGGCCGTGGGCGCTGATGGAGGTGTGCGGCGGCCAGACGCACAGCATCATCCGGCACGCCATCGACCAACTCCTGCCGGAGGAGGTTGAGTTGATCCACGGGCCGGGTTGCCCGGTGTGCGTCACCCCGCTGGAGGTGATCGACCGCGCGCTGGCGATCGCCGCCCGGCCGGAGGTGATCTTCTGCTCCTTCGGGGACATGCTGCGGGTGCCCGGCACCGACCGGGACCTGTTCCGTGTCCGCGGTGAGGGCGGCGACGTCCGGGTGGTGTACTCGCCGCTCGACGCCCTGCGGATCGCCCGGGAGAACCCGGACCGGGAGGTCGTCTTCTTCGGCATCGGCTTCGAGACCACCGCCCCGCCGAACGCCATGGCCGTCCACCTGGCCGGCAAGCAGGGCCTGCGCAACTTCAGCATGCTGGTCTCGCACGTGCGGGTGCCACCCGCCATCGACGCGATCATGGACTCGCCGGACTGCCGGGTCCAGGGCTTCCTCGCCGCCGGGCACGTGTGCAGCGTGATGGGCACCGCCGAGTACCCGGCGCTCGCGGAGCGCCACCGGGTGCCGATCGTCGTCACCGGCTTCGAGCCGCTGGACATCCTGGAGGGCATCCGACGGACCGTACGGCAACTGGAACGCGGCGAGCACACCGTCGACAACGCCTACCCGCGCGCCGTCCGGCCCGAGGGCAACCCGGCGGCCCGCGCCATGCTGGCGGACGTCTTCGAGGTGGCCGACCGCCCCTGGCGCGGCATCGGTGTCATCCCGCGGAGCGGCTGGCGGCTCTCGCCCCGCTACCGGGACCACGACGCCGAGCACCGCTTCGACGTCGCGGGCATCGCCACCAGGGAACCGGCCGAGTGCCGCGCCGGCGAGGTGCTGCAGGGGCTGCTGAAACCCCACCAGTGCGAGGCCTTCGGCACCGTCTGCACCCCGCGCACCCCGCTCGGCGCCACCATGGTCTCCAGCGAGGGGGCCTGCGCCGCGTACTACCTCTACCGGCGGCTGAGCACGCCGATCACGCCTCAGGAGGCGAGTCCCGTTGGCTGACACCGAGATGCTGGCGCAACCGTCGGCCGCGCCCGACTTCTCCGGCTGGAGCTGCCCGCTGCCGCTGCGCGACCACCCCCGGGTGGTGATGGGGCACGGCGGCGGCGGGGCGATGTCCGCCGAGTTGGTGCAGAACCTCTTCGCGCCCGCGTTCGGCGGCCGGGCGCTGGCGGGGCTCGGCGACTCCGCCGTCCTGGAACTGGGCGGCGCCCGGCTCGCCTTCTCCACCGACTCCTACGTGGTGCGGCCGCTGTTCTTCCCCGGCGGCTGCATCGGCGACCTCGCCGTCAACGGCACGGTCAACGACCTCGCCATGAGCGGGGCCCGGGCGGCCTACCTGTCCTGCGGCTTCATTCTGGAGGAGGGGGTGGAGATGGCCGTGGTGGACCGGGTCGCCCGGGCGCTCGGCACCGCCGCCCGCACCGCCGGGGTCGAGGTGGCCACCGGGGACACCAAGGTGGTGGAGGCCGGGCACGGGGACGGCGTCTACCTGAACACCGCCGGCATCGGGCTCGTTCCGGCCGGGGTCGACATCCGGCCGCAGCGGGCCGTCCCCGGCGACGTGGTGATCGTCAGCGGGCCGATCGGGCTGCACGGGGTGGCGATCATGAGCGTACGGGAGGGCCTGGAGTTCGGGGTCGAGGTACGCAGCGACAGCGCGGCGCTCGGCGGCCTGGTCGAGGCGATGCTCGCCGCCACCCCCGACCTGCACGTGCTGCGCGACCCCACCCGGGGCGGCCTGGCGGCGGCGCTCAACGAGATCGCGGCGGCGGCCGGGGTGGGTGTGGGCTTAAGCGAACGCGCCGTGCCCGTCCCGGATCCGGTGGCCAACGCCTGCGCCGTACTGGGCCTGGACCCGATGTACATCGCCAACGAGGGCAAGCTCGTCGCCTTCGTCCCGCCCGGCGAGGCGGACGCCGTCCTCGCCGCCATGCGCGCCCACCCGCTCGGCACGGAGGCGGTGGTGATCGGCGAGTGCGTCGCCGACCACCCCGGGATGGTCGTCGCCCGCACCGGCTTCGGCGGCACCCGGGTGGTCGACCTGCCGATGGGCGAGCAGTTGCCGCGGATCTGCTGATGTTGTTTCGGGCGGGGTCGGCCCCGCCCGGTCACACTGGCCGGGGGGTGGGCGCATGAGTGAGCGGAGCGAGCTCATCGTCGAAAGGTGCGCGTTTCGCGAAGCGACCGCCGAGCGTGGCGGGGTGGGCGCATGAGTGAGCGGAGCGAGCTCATCGTCGAAAGGTGCGCGTTTCGCGAAGCGACCGCCGAGCGTAGCGAGGTGGGCGCATGAGCGAGGCCGTCGTCGTCGGCTCCGGGCCCAACGGGCTGGCCGCGGCGGTCACGCTCGCCGGGCACGGCCTCGCCGTCACGGTGCTGGAGGCTGCCGAGGAGATCGGCGGCGGCGCCCGCAGCGGCGAGGCCACCCTGCCGGGCCTGCTGCACGACCACTGCTCGGCGGTGCACCCCTTCGGCGTGGCCGCCGCCCTGCTGCGCTCTCCCGACCTCGCCCGGCACGGACTGGAGTGGGTCTGGCCGGAGGTGGACCTGGCGCACCCGCTGGACGGCGGGGACGCGGCCGTGGCGGTGCGCTCGGTGCGGGAGAGCGCCCGCGCGCTGGGGCCCGACGCGGCCACCTGGGAGCGGGTGTTCGGCGGGCTGAGCGCGGACTTCGACGCCCTCGCCGAGGACGCCCTGCGCCCGCTCCTGCGGCTGCCCCGGCACCCGGTGACCCTCGCGGGCTTCGGCCTGAAGGCCTTTCAGCCGGCCACCCTGCTCGCCCGCAGCTGGCGCACCGACCGGGCCCGGGCCCTGTTCGCCGGCGCGGCCGCGCACGCCTTCCAGCCGCTGGAGCGGCCGCTGACCTCGGCCGTCGGCCTGATGCTGCTCGCCGCGGCGCACCACCGCGGCTGGCCGGTCGCCCGGGGCGGTTCCGGCCGGATCAGCGGCGCCCTGGCGGCTCGGCTGGTCGAACTCGGCGGACGCATCGAGACCGGGCGGCCGGTGCGCTCGCTGGCCGAGCTGCGGCCGTGCCCGATCGTCCTGCTGGACCTCGCGCCCGGCGCGGCGGCGGACCTCTGCGGCGGCGAACTGCCCGCGCGGGTGCGCCGCGCGTACCGCCGTTGGCGGCACGGTCCGGCGGCGTTCCGGACGGACTTCGCCGTCCAGGACGGTGTCCCGTGGCGCCACGAGGGCTGCCGCCGGGCCGGCACCGTCCACGTCGGCGGCACCCTGGAGGAGATCGCCCACGCCGAACGCGAGACGGCCCTCGGGCGCATGCCCGCGCGGCCCTTCACGCTGGTGGCGCAGCAGTACCTCGCCGATCCCGGCCGCTCGCGCGGTGACGTGCACCCGGTGTACGCCTACGCCCACGTGCCGCACGGCTACGAGGGGGACGCCACGGAGGCGATCCTCGCCCAGATCGAGCGGTTCGCGCCCGGCTTCCGCGACCGGGTGCTCGCCACGGCCGTCACGTCGACGGGCCGGCTGGCGCGCGAGAACGCCAACTACGTCGGCGGGGACATCTCCACGGGTGCCAACACCGCGCTGCAGACCCTGCTGCGCCCGCGCGCCGCGCTCGACCCGTACGCCACCGGCATCCCCGGCGTCTACCTCTGCTCCGCGGCCACCCCGCCCGGGGCAGGCGTGCACGGGCTGTGCGGGGTCGGGGCCGCGCGTTCCGCGCTCCGGCACGTGGGCGTCGCGACGCTTTGAGCGCGGCTCAGGAGCCGCGCGGGTTGGTGCGCTTGGTGGTGCCCTTCGGGTCCGTCTCCAGGTAGCCGGTGCCGTAGTCGTCGGCGAGGTAGACCTTGATGGTGGGGGTGCCGTCGAACATGTCGGAATTGATGAGCAGGTAGCGCGTGGTCGGCTGGGGGACGTTCAGGGTGGCCTGGGCGCGCTGGAGCAGGCCGGGTATGACGTCCCAGCTGTACTGCTGCAGGTCGACGGGCTTCTCGTCGCCGATCAGCTCCCCGCCCGGCTCACGGGTGATCTTGCCGTCGCGGATCGTGATCCGGTCGTAGAGGTTGGGGCCGGCCGAGGTGGGGACCTCGGCGATGGCGTACTCCGGGTAGACGGTCAGCTCGAAGACCTTGTGGTCGGACAGGTAGGGCTGCAGGGCCGTGACGGTGCGGCGCACGCCGTCCGGGTTCAGCAGGTCCGCGTCGGCGGACGAGGTCGCCGACGGCGGTACGGCGGCGGCCGAGCCGGGCACGGCGGCCGGCGAGGCGGCGGAGGACGGTGCGGTCGTGGGCGGCGGGTCGTCGGACACGGTGCTCGTGGCACCGGTCGTGGCGGTCGGGGCCTTGGCCGCGCCGGCATCCGCGTCGGCGCCGGACCGGTTCAGGTAGAGCGCTCCGGCGCCGGCGAGCACCACGGCGCCGGCCGCTACCGCGGCGACCGTGACGCGGCCCCGGCGGGACGTCGACGCGGCAGGAGAGGCGCCCGTCGTCGGGGGTGCCGGGAAGCCGGTGGGTATGCGGTCGTGCGGAACCGGCCGGGCCGGGTGGGCAGTCGGCGCGGCCGGCGCGAGCGGGAAGGTCTCGGGCTCGTACTCGGCCTGCTCCAGCGCCCGGTCGAGCTGCTCGGCGTCGGGGCGCAGCGCCGGGTCCTTGCCGAGCAGGGCGACCAGCAGCGGCCCGAGCCGCCCGGCCCGGCTCGGCGGCGGCAGCGGCTCGTCGAGGACGGCGGCGAGGGTGGCCAGGGTGGTCGCCCGGCGCAACGGGTGGTGGCCCTCGACGGCGACGTAGAGCAGCATGCCGAGCGACCACAGGTCGGAGGAGGGATTGCCCTCCTGACCGCGGATCCGTTCCGGTGCGATGTACTCGGGCGAGCCTATCAGCGCGCCGGTCGCGGTCAGGGCGGTGGCGTCCTGGACGGCCGCGATGCCGAAGTCCGCGAGCACCGGGGTGCCGTCGGGGCGCAGCAGGACGTTGCCGGGCTTGACGTCCCGGTGCTGGATGCCGACGGCGTGGGCGGCGCGCAGCGCGGACAGCACGCCGCGCCCGATCCGGGCGGTCTCCGCCACGCCGAGCGGGCCGTCGGCCAGCCGGTCGGCGAGGCTGCCGCCGCTGACCAGCTCCATCACCAGCCAGGGGTGGGGGTGGTCCGGGCTGTCGACGATGTGGTGGATGACCACGACGTTGGGGTGCTGGATCCGGGCGAGCGCCCGGGCCTCGCGCAGCACCCGCTCGCGCAGCTCCCGTACCCCTTCCGGGTCGGCCGCGGCCATCGCCGGGTCCGCCGGGCGGACCTCCTTGAGCACCACTTCGCGGTGCAGTGCGTTGTCCCGGGCCCGCCAGACCAGGCCCATGCCGCCGCCACCGAGCTGCTGAAGCAGTTCGAAGCGCCCGTCGACGAGGCGTCGCTCCGCCCCAGCTGTGTTCATGGCGGTCATCGTAGGAGATCCCGGGGACAGTTCCGGACCCGAGAGGGCTCCACCGAAACGGGCCCCCGGCCGGTCGTACACCGGCCGATCCGCTCCCGGCGCACCCGTCGGTTCACTCCGGCGCGCGGTCCTGTTCACTCTCGGCGTGCGGGCCTGTTCACTCCCGGCCCTCGCGGACGGCGGAGGCGGCCCAGGCGACGCCGATCACGAAGGCCAGCGCCAGCAGGACCACGCCGATCACGACGGCGGTCCAGCCCCCGCTGGTGAGGCTGTCCACCTGCTCCTGGTAGGTGGAGTCGTGGGGCTCGGGCATGCCCTCGCCGTAGGCGTGGGCGGCGCGGGGGTGGCAGACGTCCCCGGGCGACATGGGCCGGCCGTAGCAGGTCGGCACCGCGGTGTGCAGCTTGTGGACGCCGATCAGGACCAGGCCGGCGCCCGCGGCGAAGAGTACGAGCAGGATCAGCACCTCCACGGCCCCCCGGTTCCGCTGTCCCGCACGGCCTCGGGGCCGACGGGCGTACGCACGCTCCGACGAGCGACCCGCCTCGGACGGTTCCGCTGTCTTGTTCAGGCCCCTGCTTGCTGACAGGGCCTCGGCCGGGGCGCCAGCATGGGGAGCATGCCCGAGACGCCGAGGATTTTCCGTAGGATCGCCGATGACCACGTCGCGCAGCTCGCGGTGCTCGATCCGCCGACATCGACCAGACTCGGCCTGCACCCCGAGGACGACCGGCAGCCGGATCTGTCGCCGGAAGGCTTCGAGGCGCTCGCCGAGCTGGCCCGCAAGACCCTGGTCGCGGTCGACGCCGCCGAGCGGAGCACCGGGATCCCCGAGGACGCCGCGGAACGGGACTGCGCCCGGCTGCTGCGGGAGCGGCTGACCGCGGAGCTCGCCGTGCACGAGGCCGGGGACCGGTTCCGTCAGCTGCGCACCGTCAACTCGCCGCTGAACCAGGTGCGGGGCGTCTTCATCATGATGCCCACCGACACGGAGGAGAACTGGGCGGCCGTCGCCGGGCGGCTGCGCAACGTGCCCGGCGCGCTGGACGGCTACCGGGCGACCTTGGCCGAGGGCGTCCGCCGCGGGCTGCTGTGCGCGCCCAGGCAGGCCCGGGCGGTCATCGCCCAGCTCGACGCCTGGACCGGCCGGAACGGCGGCGCGAGCTGGTTCACCGGCTTCACGGCGGCCGGTCCCGCCCGGCTGCGGCCCGAGCTGGACACCGCCGCCGAGCGCGCGACCGCCGCGGTGGCGGCCTTCCGGGACTGGCTGTGCGACAGCTATCTGCCCGCCGCCGACGGCACCCCGGACGCCGTCGGCCGTGAGCGCTACCTGCGTTCCGCCCGCTGGGCCAACGGCGCCGACATCGATCCGGCCGAGGCGTACGCCTGGGCCTGGGAGGAGTTCCACCGGACGGTCGACGAGATGGCGGCCGAGGCCGACCGCGTCCTCCCCGGTGCCGGGGCCCGGGCCACCATGGACCACCTCAACACCGACGGCCACGCGATCGAGGGCGAGGAGAACATCCGGGCCTGGCTCCAGCAGGTCATGGACGAGGCGATCGACGCCCTGGACGGCAGCCACTTCGACATCGCCGGCCCGCTGCGCCGGGTGGAGACCAGGATCGCGCCGCCGGGAAGCTCGGGCGCGCCCTACTACAACGGTCCCAGCCTCGACTTCAGCCGTCCCGGCCGCACCTACCTGCCGACCCTGGGCCGACGCTCCTTCCCGACCTGGCAGCTCGTCAGCACCTGGTACCACGAGGGCGTCCCCGGCCACCATCTGCAGACGGCCCGGTGGACTGCCTCCGCCGACCGGCTGAGCGACTACCAGATCACCCTCGGCGCGGTCAGTGCGAACAAGGAGGGCTGGGCCCTGTACGCCGAGCGCCTCATGGACGAGCTGGGCTTCCTGGCCGATCCCGCCCGGCGCCTGGGGTACCTGGACAAGCAGATGCTCCGGATCATCCGGGTGATCGTCGACATCGGCATGCACCTGGAACTGGCCATCCCCGCCGACTCGGGCTTCTGCCCCGGCGAACGCTGGACCCCGGCCCTCGCCACCCAGTTCATGGCCGCCTACCACGGCAGCGACATTCCGCGCCGCAGCAGCGAGATCGACCGCTACCTCGGCTGGCCGGGGCAGGCCATCGGCTACAAGCTGGGCGAGCGGGTCTGGTTGGAGGGGCGCGAGGCGGCCCGGCGCCGATAACACGTGCCGATCGAGCTGGAACACAGCGGGCACCTGTACGTAGCCACCAAGCTCGCCGCCGAGATGCTGGTGCACAGCTACCGCGAGCTGTAC
>NZ_JBEXKB010000029.1:0-110792 GCF_040609455.1 Kitasatospora sp. NPDC004669 | reverse complement strand
CCCTCGTCATGCTCTGCCTCGGCGGCAACCGCCCCACCCTGCCCCGACGCCAACTCACATGATCCGACCCACAGATCCAGCACAAGAGCCCGAAAAGGGGGCCTTGGGGTTTTTGGCAGCCCAAATAGCTACAGGACTTCAACGCTCCTGTAGTTTCAACTGTCTTTCTTGCTGCGAGAGTTGAGTGCTAGCGTTCGTTTCCTCCACCCCGACGACTGCTGCGAGGTGCCCTTCATGACCCAGGCGATGTCTCGCCCGAAGAATCCCCTGGCTCCGCGGATTCAGGTGGCGTTGCGACCTGCGGAGTTGCCCGACCATGACTTTGAGGACGACGCCACAATCAAAGGCAGGCAGTACAGCGGGCTGAGCCTTGTTGGCCGCACGGGCGAAGCGGTCGAAGTCGAGCAGTGTGCCTTTGAGAACGTCCGATTCACTGGCATGCACCTGGTTCGGTCGGTGCTCGCTCACATCACCTTCGAGACCTGCGACTTCGCTACGGTTCGGACACAGGACGTGTCCATCCTCCGAAGCGTGGTAACCGGTTGCCGGCTCACCGGGTCGTCCTGGAGCAACGGCAGCTTCCATGATGTCCTCTTCGAAGGAGCTCGGACAGACAGCACGCTGTTCCGCTATGCGAAGTTCAAGACGGTTCTCTTCAGGGAGTGCAATCTCTCCCGAGCTGACTTTCAGTTCGCCGAGCTCCGCGACGTCCGATTTGAGAAGTGTGATCTCACCGGAGCGCAGTTCGCCAACGTCGTCATTCAGCCTGGTGTCAGCTTCGAAAACTGCACACTGGTTGACGTCGGAGGCGCCTCGCACCTTAAGGGCGCCACTGTGCGAGGCCCAGGATCCATGGAGCTGGCCCTGAGCCTCGCCAGGGAGGCCGGCATCCTGTTTGAGGCCTAAGCGGCGGCAGGCAGCTCGTAGTGCGCGAACTCCTGGCCCGAGATCGACCGGGTGACAAGGTCGAAGTCGATCGTCTCGGCGAAGGCCGCGAGTTCGCGGACCATCCCCTGACCATAAGGCGTGAACAGGTCCAGCTTGCCGAACAGGCCGTTCGTACACTCTCGGATCGAGTGGCGGAACTTGTCCACCAACTCCGTCTCGCCCCTCAGATGCTGCATGAGCATGAGGGGCGGGGCCACCACCGCGCTGTGGAACGCCTTGTCGAGCGGGCGCATCTGTCCGAACTTCACCGCGGACACGACCCGGAACTCGTCGGCCTCCAGCTCCTTGGCTGGCCGCCTGTAGAGGCGGTACACCATGTCCGCCAGGAAGACGTTCAGGTGCACGGTCTCGTGCACCAGGGACTCGGCGTAGTCGTGAGGCCGCCACTCGTCGCCGGGGCTCATGCTGACCAGGCCCGGAAGCGTCGAACCGGTGCCGCCGCCCTTGTTGGTCGAGCTGAACATCACGACGTCGGTGACCACCAGGTCCACGAGCGCCCCCAGGTCGGGGACGAGGTCCCTGGTGTGCAGGAGTGCCACGGAGAAGTCGCGCTTCCACCGCTCCCGCAGGTCGGCCGAGGTGTTCTCCAGGCCTTCGAAAATGTTCTCGAAGGTCCTGTTCTCGATCAGGTAGCTGCCCCACTCGCTGTCCTTGAAGGACAGCGTGATGCCCTCGCCCTCGACCGGCAAGGGGCGGAGGGCGGAGACGACGCTCCGGTATGCGGTCGGGAGGTCCGCAGCGGTCAGCGGGGGCTGCTCGTTGACCGCGCTCACGAGTCGGCCGATGGTCTCACGGGCGTGGTGGATGTTGAGGAATCGCATGGACGCTCACTCCTTCGCTGGAATGCTTGGGAACCGCGCGCCCGGCCCCAGTTGAGGTGGGGCCGGGCGCGCGACTACATCAGGCGCACAGGCCGGCCGTCAGTTGGTCCAGCCGCCCATCATCGAGGTGTTGTCCTCGCCCAGGAACGCCCGGACGTTGCCCCGGATGGCGTCCGCGACGCTCTCGTCGAGCGTCACGGCCTCGGTCACCTCGGAGTTCTCGGTGTCGTTGGTGATGACGGACATTGCGGTCTCCCTTCACTGGATGGATGGAGCAACCTCCCCGAACGGGGAGTGCATTCAGTCAACCCCTGGCAACATCGGGTGACGAGGCCGTACCGCAGGACACTTCACCGGACACATCGGCGAGCGGCTGTGGCCTCTCACCCCCGGCCGGGGAAAGTGACTACCGTGGATGTCGTGGGAGCGCCCATGTCCGAACCAGCACAAGGGAATTCGCGCTTCGTCGCAGCGCGCGTCGAACGGGGATGGCACACGCAGCAGGACTTCGCGGACGCGTACGACGCCAAGGCGGAGTCGCTCGGCGAAAAAGCCAGGATCTCGGTGCGTCAGGTCCGACGCTGGGAATCAGGACAGCCCGCCTGGCCCAACCGGGACGCTCGGCGAGTCCTGGACGCGATGTTCGGCATACCGCTGGAAGACCTCGGGTTCGTCCGCCCATCTCGCCCGGCAGGCCGGCGAGCATCCGATACCGAGCAGAGCCAAGACGTGGAGACGAACGTGCTTCGCCGCACCTTCCTCGGGGGCGTGCTCGCCGCCGCAACACCGGTCCTCGACCTCGCCGCCCTGGACCACCTCACTGCCGCAAGCCGCGACGCGCGCCGCTACAGCGACGACCAGCTCGTCGCACACCTGCGGACCGCCCTCGACGAGACCGCCCGCACCGACAGTCTGGTCGGCCCTCACACCGCCCTGCCGACCGCGCTCGGCCTGATCACCGCCATCGACTCCAGCGCCCGCGAAGCCGACCCAGCCGTACGCCACCAGCTCCTCAACATCGGCGCCCGCGCCGCAGAACTCGTGGCCTGGCTCTACCGCGATGCCGGAGCGCCCGCCCACACCACCTCCTACTGGCACGCACAGGCGAAGGAATGGGCGACGCTCACTGGCGACGGCACGATGCACGCCTATGTCCTGCTCAGACAGGCCCAGGCCACCGACCGCTCCGACGCCGCCCGGATGCTCGACCTCGCCCGCGCCGCCACCAACGACCCCTGGACGCTCCCACCCCGACCCCGCGCGGAGGCGTACCAGCAGGAAGCCCGGGCCCTCGCCTTGACCGGCGCCGACAGCGGCCAGGTCACCCGCGTCCTCGATCTCGCCTACGCCGCCCTCGACCAGGCCGACCCGGTCCAGGCATTGCCCACCTGCACCGGACCGCTCGGCGAGAGCTACACCGCCGAGCGGCTCATGGTGCAAAGCGCGATCTGTTATCGCGAAGCCCGCCAACCCGAGCGCGCCGTCGCGCTCTTCCGGCAGCACCTGTCCGACGGCACCTTCGCCCCACGCGACCGCGCGTTCTTCACCGCCCAACTGGCCGGCACCCTCGCCGACGCCGGTGAACCTGACGAAGCTGCCACCGTCGCTCTCCAGGCCCTTGGTCTCGCCGCCGACGCTCGTTTCGGCCAGGCCCTCGCCGAGCTGAGCCGCACCGCCGATACGCTGCGTCACTGGGCCCGGCGACCGGCGGTCCGGGACTTCCAGGAACGGCTCCTGGCTGTCGCCGCCGGTTAGGCAGCCAGGAACCCCCGCACCCGGTCGATCACCTGCCGCTGCCACGCCTGCGACTGGGGGTCGAGATAACCGGGGTCGTCACGGACTGCGAACCCGTGCTGCGCGCCGTCGAGTTCGAGGAGTTCCGTCGGACCGCCGAACATCGGCCGGTGGCGGTACGTGGACTCGACCGGGACGAACGTGTCCTTGGTGCCGTGGACGATCAACACGGGGGCGCGGACGGCGGCGAGGATTGCGGGGGTGTCGAGGTAGAAGACTTCGTTCAGCAGCGCTCGGTTCAGCTGGAATGGCGACTTCTCGGTGTAGCCCTGGCGGTCGAGGAGCGCCGCGGCGGCAGGGGACAGATAGTCGTCGCTCCAGCCGGGACGACTGGTGACGTAGCGCTCGCGGTAGTCCAGACGTGGGTTCAGGAGCACCAGGCGGTTGACGTCGTCGGGCCGGTGGGCAGCGTGAAGAGCTGCCGCGCCGCCGGAGAAGGAAGCCGCGATGACGTGGACGGCCCCGGCGGTGCTTGTGTGTGTTCGCAGATGGTCGCACGCAGCACGAATGTCGTTGGCGACGGAGGCGATGGTGAGGTCCGCTTCGCGGCCGGCGCTCTCCCCGTGCGCGCGCAGATCGAACCGCAGGCTGGCAATGCCCGCCTCAGCGAGCCCAGCAGCGAGGCGGGTGAAGAATCCGCCTTCCTCACGGGTGACACCCGAACCGTGGACCAGCACTGCGAGTGCCCCAGTGGGCGCTGACGGGATGCCGATCGTCCCGAAAAGTGCGGTGCCGTCGAGGGATCGGAATGCCGTTTCGTGATCCACCATGCACTGATGGTAGCCATCAGCCGTGCAGCCGGGGAGATATCCGGCGCGGCTCGCACTGTGGAGTCCCTCGGCGCCGTCGAACTCGCCGCCGCCTACCTCTCCCTCGCCGCCGCCCAACCCCTCCCCCGCACCGGCGACCCGGCCCAGTACTGGTCCACCCTCATCACGGCGAGCGAACTGCTCCCCGCCACGCCCTCCCCCGACCCCCGCATCAAACCCGCCCTCACCCACTGCCGCACCCAAGCCGCCCAGGCCGCCGCCCGTAAACACAGGAAGTCGGCCCGTACGACTTCCGGTGCGGCACCAACCTGGTCTGCGGGGGCCACGATCAGAACAGCGCGCGGGACCGCTCCTCGACCGTCCGGTCGCCGCCCAGCTCACAGCGCAGCGTGTCCTACGGCGACCTGCCCGAGCCACCGACCCGCCGCCGGCCGCGCAACTGCTCCAGCCTGTCACAGCATCAGGTGCACCGCAGTGGTCAGCAGGTAGGTCACCGCGACGACAACCGCCGTACGTCGCAGGCTCGTTGCCCGGAGCAGGGCGGCCGCACTGCCGAACCAGACCAGGTCCAGCACCGCCCGGGCCACCCCGTGCAGCGGCACCGTCGCACCCGGCGCGCCGAACAGTGCCCAGACCACGACGTACCCGACCGGCAGGGCGAGGGCGAGCGCCCAGCGGGCCGGCCGGGTTACCTGCCGGGTGAGCCCGAACCACACGGCAGCGGCGTAGACGGCGAGTTCGAGCAGGAAGGCGAGCGCGTCGTCGGCCATTCGCAGCACCTCGATCACCGCACACCCCCGGCAACCCGCCGCGCCGTCTCCAGGTGCAGCAGCGCCAGCGCGCCGGCCCCGAGAGCCATCCCCGGATTGCGGGTGCGCACCCCGATCGCGGCATCCCCCGCCTGCACCGCACCCGCGAGCAGCAGCACCGCCGACAGCGCCGGTCCGCCACGCCCGCGCACCAGCTGGTGCAGCAGTACCGCCCCCAGCGGCAGCGCCCGGGCGGCGTACGCCTCGGCATAGAACCGCACGCCTTCGGTCACCGGCTCCTCCTTCGGCAGCCCGATCCCGGGGTTGATCAACCCAGCCGCGCAGGAGGCCATCGAGAGCGCCGCCGCAGCGGCATTGGCGATCACCAGCGGTTTCGACAGCCCGCCCGTCCCAGCCCCACCCATATCAAACACACCTCAAATGATTCGAGCCCTGAATGATTCGATAGAGATAATATCGCTGCCATGAGCGCCGTCAACCCCCCTTCGCTGACCTCCTCGCTGTCCTTCCGCCTCGGCACCCTGGGCACCGTCGCCACCACGCGCTTCACGGCCGCTCTCGAGGAGCGGGGTCTCAAGCCGAAGCACGTCGCGCTGCTCGCCGCCCTCGACGCGGGCGCGGCCTCCTCGCAGCTGGAACTGGCGCAGGCGATGGGCGTCGCGCCGAGCCTGGTGGTGAGCATGGCCGACCAGTTGCAGGCACTGGGCGCGGTGGCACGCGAGCGCGACCCCGCCGACCGCCGCCGCCAGATGCTCGCCCTCACCGAGGACGGCCGCGCTCTGCTGCACGAGTGCGCCGCCCAGGCGCACGCCATCGACGCCGAACTGGCCGCCGCCCTCTCCCCCGCCGAGCGCGAGTCGCTGCGCCGGGCCCTGGGCGTACTCGCCCGCGAGGCCGGACTGCCGGTCGAGGAGTGACCCCGGGGTCCAGCGCGCCGCACCACAGCCCGAACGCCGCTGACGCCGACATCGTGAACAAGGTCGTCCACCTGCGGCAGAACTACCACTTCGGCCCGGTGAAGATCCGGATGTATCCCACCAGGCCGCGCTCCACCTCACAGCGACCCTCACCTGGGCCCGCCGGTAATGCCGTAGCTCAGCGGTCCACCACCCAGGCAACGTCAGACGGCGGACGCCCTCACGCCCTGCTCCACCTCGCAAAGTCCCCGGCCGAGTAGATCAGATCCAGTTCTCCACCCGCAGCTGGTGCAGTAACGTCCCGTTCCCCGTTCCCCGCTCTTCGTTCGCACGTGGACACGCTCGTCGCCGTGAGAGCCTGCCCCCGAACCGGCAGGGCGATCCGTGGCCAGCGGCACCAGGACAGCTGTCGGGCCCTCGGGCCAACGCTCCGCCCGCCCACCGGGGTCGGCCCCCGGTGGGCGGGCGGGCGCGGCGCGGACCGTCAGGTCACAGGCGCGGGCCGGTGCAGTGGGCGTCGCGCGGGCCCCAGAGGGTATTGCCGTTGGAGTGGTCGTGCATCGTGCCCCAGGTGGTGCCCGCCCCGTTGACCACCGCCACGGCCTCCCAGGCGTCCGGGATGCTGTCGTGGATGCCGACGGAGGCGTAGCAGCGAGCGCTCCGTCCCATGGAGCGGAAGAACGCCGGCCGTCACCGCCCCCGGGCTGCCGCAGACCGTACAGAACCCGACCGCGAACGGGAGTTCATGTGCGCCGGGCCGGGGGCGGTGAGCGCGGGGCCCTACCCGATGCAGTCCACCAGGTGCTGCCGGCACTCGTCGAGCGCCTGCGCCACCGTGCCGCGCTCGTCGGCGTCCGCCGGGTCGAGGAGCTCGCCGGCGGCGACCAGGGACGCCCAGAACTCCGCGGGCCGGCCACGGCCGACTCGCGGGCCGAAGCACGTGAGCGAGCGGAAGATCCGGGCCAACTCGCCCTTCACGAAGCAGCGTTGGATGCTGAGGAAGTAGCCGCTCCCGAGACCGCCCCGGGCCCGCAACGCCGCCCGCAGATGCTCCGCGATCACCTGCTCCCGCCCGTCCAGCACCTTCGGGACGTCGAACACCCCGCCGATCTCCAGGACTTCGGCGTACGACTTCTCCTCACCCGACCGGAACTCTGACCGTAGCCCCGGCTCGCTGCTCAGCCTCCGCCGCAGCTCCGCCTCCTCGATCCCCAGCGCCAGCCCGACCGCCAGCACGGCGTCCACCCACTGCGGCACCCGACCCGCCAACTCTGCGCAGACCGTCTCCGGCGCGGCCCCCGCCCGCAACCGCTCCCGGGACTCCTCCACCAAGGCCGAACCGCCGTCCACCACGTACCCCGCCCCTTCGCGATCTGGTGTCGATCAGCCTCGCACCTCAAATGGCGGACGTGAGCAGGGGTCCGGACGCGAACCACGTCCGGGCCCCTTGACGCTTCGTGTCAGTGCGTGTGGTCCGGCCAGCCCGGTGTGGGGGTGCCCATCGACTGTCCCGGGCGCAGGATCGGGGTGCCCACCTGGGTGGGGCTGCAGGTGAGGACCTTGCCGGCCGCGTCGTGAATACAGGTCGCGTCCGGGTCCGGCCCCTGCCGCTTGGTCGCACAGTCGGTGCACGCCACCGGCGGCTCGTTGTGCGGGGCGATGCCGGACGGGGCCTTGGGCTTCGCGGCCGCAGCGTCGCCCTGCGACTTGGCGGCCGGGGCTGCGGGGGCGGCCGGGGCCTTCGTGGCGGGCTTCCGGGTCGCGGTCGGGGCGTCGCCGCCCGGCTCGTCCGCCGCGGGCTCGGCGGATGCCGGAACCGGCTCCGGTGTCGCGGTCGGGCTCGGCGAGGCCGGCGCCTCGGTCGGCGTCTCAACCACGGTCGGTGTGGGCGTGGGCGTAGCGGTCGGCGAGGGCTCCGCCGTCGGGCTCACCACCGCGCTCGAGGTGCCCGCCCCTACCGGCGCCGTCGACCCGCCACCGCCGGACAGTGCCCAGACCGACCCGCCGACCAGCAGCAGCGCCGCCATTGCGGCCGGGACCACCAACCGAGGCCGCAGGAACCTGCGCCCCGCCGTGCCCTCGTCCGGCTCCGTCATCGCCGCTCCCCCACTCCTCGCCGCGCCCGTTGCGCGACGGACCGGCAGATCGTAGCGGCGGGCCCGGACACTCGCGTGTCCGGGCCCGTCGGTGGCAG
Source organism: Kitasatospora sp. NPDC004669 (assembly GCF_040609455.1). Lineage (NCBI taxonomy): Bacteria > Bacillati > Actinomycetota > Actinomycetes > Kitasatosporales > Streptomycetaceae > Kitasatospora > Kitasatospora sp. NPDC004669. The sequence goes on along the minus strand of NZ_JBEXKB010000029.1, from coordinate 102,578 downwards.
TGCGGCAGAGCGTCAGTGCGCGGCGGCCTCCCAGTCGGCGCCGACGCCGACGGAGACGTCCAGCGGGGCGCGCAGCGGGTAGGCGCCGGCCATCTGCTCGCGGACGATCGCCTCGACCTGCTCGCGCTCGCCGGGGGCCAGTTCCAGGACGATTTCGTCGTGGACCTGGAGCAGCATCCGGCTGGTGAGGCCGGCGGCGCGCAGGGCCTCGTCCACCCGGAGCATGGCGATCTTGACGATGTCGGCGGCCGAGCCCTGGATCGGAGCGTTGAGGGCCATCCGCTCGGCCATCTCGCGGCGCTGGCGGTTGTCGCTGTTGAGGTCCGGCAGGTAGCGGCGGCGGCCGAGCAGGGTCTCGGTGTAGCCGGTCGCGCGGGCCTCGTCGACGACCCGGCGCAGGTAGTCGCGCACGCCGCCGAAGCGCTCGAAGTAGGTGTCCATCAGGCCCTGGGCCTCGGCGGGCTTGATGCCGAGCTGCTGCGAGAGCCCGTACGCGGACAGCCCGTAGGCCAGGCCGTAGGACATCGCCTTGATCTTGCGGCGCATCTCGGCGTCGACCGCGGCGCCGGGGACCTCGAAGACCTGGGAGGCGACGGTGGTGTGCAGGTCCTCGCCGGAGGCGAAGGCCTCGATCAGCGCCTCGTCCTCGGACAGGTGCGCCATGATCCGCAGTTCGATCTGCGAGTAGTCGGCGGTGAGCAGCGACTCGTAGCCCTCGCCGACGATGAAGGCGCGGCGGATCGCCCGGCCCTCCTCGGTGCGGACCGGGATGTTCTGCAGGTTCGGGTCCTGCGAGGAGAGCCGGCCGGTGGCGGCGACCATCTGGTTGAAGGTGGTGTGGATCCGGCCCTTGGGCGAGACCGTCTTGAGCAGGCCCTCGACGGTGGTGCGCAGCTTGGCCTGGTCGCGGTGGCGCAGCAGGATGACCGGCAGCTCGTTGTCGGTCTGGGTGGCCAGCCAGGTGAGCGCGTCGGCGTCGGTGGTGTAGCCGGTCTTGATCTTCTTGGTCTTCGGGAGGGCGAGTTCGCCGAAGAGGATCTCCTGGAGCTGCTTGGGCGAGCCGAGGTTGAACTCGTGCCCGGCGGCGACGTGCGCCTCCTCGACACAGCGCTGGATCTCGGCGGCGAACTGCGACTCGAGCCGGGTGAGCCATGCGCGGTCGGCGGCGATGCCGTAGCGCTCCATGCGGGCGAGCAGGGCGGCGATGGGCAGTTCCATGTCGTGCATCAGCCCGGCGGCGCCGACCTCGGCGAGGCGGGTGTCGAAGAGCGCGGCGAGGTCGAGTACGGCGCGGGCCTGGAGCATGAGCGCCTGGGCGTGCGCGGTTTCGTCCTCCTCCGGTGCGTCGAAGGCGAGTTGGCCGCTCTCGGCGGCGGGGGCCGGGGTGAGCGAGCGGGCCAGGTACTCCTCCGCGAGCACCTCCAGGGTGAAGGTGCGGCGGCCGGGCTTCTCCAGGTAGGCGGCGAGGGCGGTGTCGGCGACGACGCCCTCGACGGTCCAGCCGCGCTCGGCGAAGGCGCGCATGACCTGCTTGGCGATGTGCAGGGCCTTGGGGGCGGCCGGGTCGGCGAGCCAGCCCGCGAAGGCCCGCTCGTCCTCCTCGGTGAGCAGCGCCGGGTCGAACCAGGCGGCGGACTCCCCTGCGGCGAGGGCGACTTCGGTGACCTCGCCGGCGCCGAGCGCCCACTGGTAGACGGCGGCCAGGGCGACGGTGGTCTTGCCGTCACCGGCGTGCTCGCGCAGCCAGGCGTCCAGCGTGCCCGGGTCGGTGAGCAGTTCGCCGTCGACCTCGACGCCGGGGGCGAGTTCGGCGGCCTCCTCCTCGCCGGTGGTCGGGTCGATGCCGAAGACGCGGTCGCGGAAGTTGGCGTTGCGGAACTCCAGTGACTCCATCAGGGTGCCGACGGCGCTCTTGTCGAAGGCCTGGCGGGCCAGGTCGGCGACGCCCAGCGGGAGTTCGACGTCGCGGACCAGCTCGGTGAGCACCCGGTTGCGCTTGACCGAGTCGAGGTTGTCGCGCAGCTTCTCGCCGATCTTGCCCTTCACCTCGTCGGCGCGGGAGACGAGTTCGTCGAAGGAGCCGAACTGGTTGACCCACTTGGCGGCGGTCTTCTCGCCGACCCCGGGGATGCCGGGCAGGTTGTCGGACGGGTCGCCGCGCAGGGCCGCGAGGTCGGGGTACTGGCGGGGGGTGACGCCGTACTTCTCGGTCACCTTCTCCGGGGTGAAGCGGGTGAGCTCGGAGACGCCCTTGGTGGGGTAGAGCACGGTGATGTGGTCGGTGACCAGCTGGAGCGAGTCGCGGTCGCCGGTGACGATGTCGACGTCGTAGCCGGCCGCCTCGGCGGCGGTGGCCAGGGTGGCGATGATGTCGTCGGCCTCGAAGCCCTCGACGGTGAGCCGGGGGATGTTCATGGCGTCGAGCAGTTCGCCGATCAGACCGATCTGGCTGCGGAACTCGTCCGGCGTCTTGGCGCGGTTGGCCTTGTAGTCGGGGAACTCGACGGAGCGGAAGGTCTGCCGGGAGAGGTCGAAGGCGACGGCGAGGTGGGTGGGGGCCTCGTCCCGGACGGTGTTGGCGAGCATCGAGGCGAAGCCGTAGACCGCGTTGGTGGGCTGTCCGGTGGAGGTGTTGAAGTTCTCCACGGGCAGGGCGTAGAAGGCCCGGTAGGCCATCGAGTGCCCGTCGAGCAGCATCAGCCGCGGTCGCGGGCCGGCCCCGCCGCCACCCGTCGCGCCCTTGTCCGTACTCTGCGTAGCCACGTCAACGTCCGTTCCTGCCGATTCCACTACCGGCCACCGATCCTATGGCCCGGCACCGACAAAAGGGGCACCGGCGAAACCCGCGCCCGGGCGGCGGCGCGGGCACTACCAGCGAGTAGGACGGTCGTACCATCACAGGCAGCACGACCCGTGACCCCCGAGCGGCAGGAGCTCCCCCATGACCGACGCGGCCCCCGGCACCGCCCCCGTCCTGAAGGTCCCGCAGGACGTACTGGACCACTTCGCCAAGCTCGGGGTGGACCCGGAGACCTTCTCCGGCGGCCACCTCGGCGAGAAGCTCGGCATCCGGATCGTCGAGGCCTCCGGCGACCGCGTGGTCGGCACCATGCCGGTGGAGGGCAACCAGCAGCCGTACGGGCTGCTGCACGGCGGCGCGTCGGCGGCGCTGGCCGAGACGCTGGGCTCGATCGGCGCGATGCTGCACGCGGGCCCCGGCCGGTACGCGGTGGGCGTGGACCTCAACGCCACCCACCACCGTTCGGCCACCTCCGGTCTGATCACCGGGGTGGCGACGGCGGTGTTCAAGGGCCGCACCGCGGCCACCTACGAGATCGCGATCACCGACGACACCGGCAAGCGGATCACCAGCTGCCGACTGACCTGCATGCTGCGCGACTTGTGATCCCGCGGTAGTCCCGCGCGATACCGGAGCGACAAAAACCGTACGACCACCAACGGTTACGGTCGGCACAACATCAAGTCCCCGTCCCGCCCCCTTGTTTGACCCTCCACCGCCCTGGGCAGGCGTTGGTCTGGACAAGGGGGCGGCGGCATGTCCGGGGGCGGTTGGCTCGGCCCCAGCATTTGTGACGCTGCGTAACACGTAGGAATCCGAGCAAACGGCGACTCCGCTGCCTCCAGCCACCCCGAAGCCCCGCCGCCACGCCCTCCCTGTCCGAAATCCGGATACGTACAGCCGAAAGCAGCACATCGAACGCTCGCGTCCGATTATCGACGATGCCAGCCGCAACCCCCATTTCTGGCCCTTACATGGCCCTACCAGCGAGTAAGTGCCCGACAGTTCAGGGCCGGTCGAGCCGGAACGACCACATGCTGAGACAACTGCTCCGTGTGCTCATAACAAGAGAATCACAGCCTGCCCACACCACTGCCCGAGCCGCCCAACGAGGCCTAGAGTCACGGCCAGTCACCGCGCCATCCGGAATGGACCCGGCCCTCCGCGCACCCCGGCTCCCGCCACTCAGGCGCGGGCGCCTCCTGAACCGAAGGGGACCCTCGTGCGTCATCGTTCAGCAGTTGTCGTGAGCATTGCCGTGATCGGCGCCCTCAGCCTCAGCGCCTGCGGGTCCCGCGGTGCGAAGTCCGGCGACAACGCCGGCAGCAAGGACAACAGCGCCTCCACCACCGTCGTCATCGGCGTCGACGCCCCGCTCACCGGAGACCTCTCCGCCCTCGGCCTCGGCATCCGCAACTCCGTGGACCTCGCCGCCAAGAAGGCCAACGAGACCAACGAGGTCCCCGGCGTCAAGTTCGAGGTCAAGGCCCTCGACGACACCGCCAAGCCCGCCCCCGGCCAGCAGAACGCCACCCAGCTCGTCGCCGACGACAAGGTCCTCGGCGTGGTCGGCCCGCTCAACTCCAGCGTCGCGCAGTCCATGCAGCAGATCTTCGACGACAAGAACCTGGTCGAGATCTCCCCCGCCAACACCGGCGTCGCCCTCAGCCAGGGCGAGAAGTGGGCCAGCGGCGACAAGAAGCGCCCCTTCAAGTCCTACTTCCGCACCGCCACCACCGACGCCGTCCAGGGCCCCTTCGCCGCCCAGTTCCTCTACAACGACGCCAAGAAGACCAAGGTCTTCCTCATCGACGACCAGAAGACCTACGGCGCCGGCCTCGCCGCCACCTTCAAGGGCGAGTTCACCAAGCTCGGCGGCACCCTGGCCGGCGAGGAGCACGTCAACCCCGACGACCGCGACTTCGCCGCCATCGTCACCAAGGTCAAGAGCTCCGGCGCCGACGCCGTCTACTACGGCGGCGAGTACCCCGCGGCCGGCCCGCTCTCCCTCCAGCTCAAGGAGGCCGGCGTCAACATCCCGCTGATGGGCGGCGACGGCATCCAGAGCGGCGACTTCATCAAGCTCAACCCCAAGAGCCAGGGCGACTTCGCCACCGCCGTCGGCCTGCCCGTCGAGTCCCTCGACACCGCCAAGAAGTACATCGCCGACTACAAGGCGGCCAACTACAAGGACGCCTACGAGACCTACGGCGGCTACTCCTACGACAGCGCCTGGGCCATCATCCAGGCCGTCAAGAACGTCGTGAAGGACAAGGGCAAGCTCCCCACCGGCGCCGACGCCCGCACCGCCGTCCGCGACGCCGTCCAGAACGTCTCCTTCGACGGCGTGACCGGCAAGGTCTCCTTCGACGAGTTCGGCGACACCACCAACAAGCAGCTCACCGTCTACACCGTCAAGGACGGCAAGTGGGCCGTGGAGAAGTCCGGCACCTTCAGCGGCTGACGGCCCCACACAGGCAGCTCCACCAGCGCGCGGGGGCGCCACGAGTGCCCCCGCGCGCCCCCACATCCACCACCCACGCGGACACCCCCGAACGCACTACGGAGGCCCAGCGGTGCACGACCTACCGCAGCAGCTGGCCAACGGCCTGATCCTCGGAGCCCTCTACGGACTCGTCGCGATCGGCTACACGATGGTCTACGGCATCGTCCAGCTCATCAACTTCGCCCACGGCGAGATCGTCATGGTCGGCGGCTTCGGCGCCCTGACCGCCTACCTCGCCCTCCCCGGCGGCACCACCCTGTGGCTGGCCCTACCACTCATGCTGATCGCCGGCATCCTGGTCTCCACCCTCACCGCCGTCGCCGCCGAGCGCTTCGCCTACCGGCCGCTGCGCAACGCCCCCCGGCTCGCCCCGCTCATCACCGCCATCGGGCTGTCCATCTTCCTGCAGCAGCTCGTCTTCTCCTTCTACCCCGACGCCAAGAAGGCCCGGGTCTTCCCCAAGATCCCCGGCGACCCCTTCAACCTCGGCTCCGTCACCATCCAGCGCAGCGACCTCTTCCTGATCATCGCCGCCCCGCTGTGCATGCTCGCCCTCGGCTGGTTCGTCACCCGCACCCGCTCCGGCCGTGCCATGCAGGCCACCAGCCAGGACCCCGACACCGCCAAGCTGATGGGCATCGACACCGACCGCATCATCGTGCTGGCCTTCGCCATCGGCGCCGCCTTCGCCGCCGTCGCGGCCGTCGCCTACGGACTGCGCAGCGGCCAGGTCGACTTCCGCATGGGCTTCATCCTCGGCCTCAAGGCCTTCACCGCCGCCGTCCTCGGCGGCATCGGCAACATCTACGGCGCCATGCTCGGCGGCATCGCCCTCGGCCTCGCCGAGGCCCTCGCCACCGGCTACATCCAGCACCTGCCCGGCATGGACCTCTTCGGAGGCGGCGCCTGGAAGGACGTCTGGGCCTTCGTACTCCTCATCCTCGTGCTCCTCGTCCGGCCCCAGGGTCTGCTCGGCGAGCGCGTCGCGGACAGGGCGTGACCACCATGACCACCACCAGCACCGAGACCACCCCGGTCATCCCCCTGCCGACCCGCGCCGCCGTCGCCCTCACCGGCCTCGGTGCCCTCGCCACCGCCGTCTCCGCCGCCATGTCCTGGACCTGGACCAGCGACTTCCCCGGCGACCTCACCTACTTCGGCTCCCCCGCCGGCCTGCAGTGGCTCGCGATCGTCGCCGGCGTCCTCACCCTGCTGCTGCTCCTCGCCGTCCAGGGCACCCCCGGCCTGCGCTGGGCCGCCCCCGCCCGCAGCAACAACGCCGTCCTCTACGCCGCCACCGGCGCCCTGGCCGTCGCCGCCTACTCCGTCGCCGCCATCTCGGTCGAACTCGGCGGCCTGGCCAACCTCGAACCCGGCGGCTGGGTCCTCGCCGCCGGCGGCCTGATCACCGTCCTCGGCGCCCTCGGCCTCCCGCTCGACCGCCGCACCCACGTCCCGCTGCGAATCCTCGACAAGCGGCTCTTCCTACTCGTCCCCGCCGCCCCGATCGGCTGGTTCGCCGCCCACGCCATCCCCGACGACCAGCCGGTCGCCCCGGTGATGACCGCCCTGTCCGGCGCCCTCGCCATCGCCACCGGTGCCGTCCTGCTGCTCCAGCTCGGCCACCTCGCCAACAGCCGGCTGCGCCTGGGCAAGATCGACCGCCCGCTGGACACGCCGCGCCAACTCCCCTCCTGGGCCGAGGTCCTGATCATCGTGCTGGCCTTCGGACTCGGCCTCTACGCGATCACCTTCGGCATCGACACCGAGTACGGCGAACTCTTCACCGGCTACCTGCTGCTGGCCGGCTTCGTGGTCGCCGCGCTCGGCCGGTCCGGCCTGCTCGCCCGACTGCGCGCCCTGACCGTCAAGCACCGCCCGGTCACCACCGGCGCCGCCTTCGCCGCCGCGGCCAGCTTCCCCTTCACCCAGAGCAGCGACCAGTACACCTCGGTCGCCACCAACATCCTGATCTTCGCCACCGTCGCCCTCGGCCTCAACATCGTCGTCGGCCTGGCCGGCCTGCTCGACCTCGGGTACGTCGCCTTCCTCGGCGTCGGCGCCTACGCCGCCGCCCTGGTCTCCGGCTCCCCCGCCTCACCCATCCACGTCCAGTTCCCGTTCTGGGCCGCGATGCTCACCGGCGCCGTCGTCTCGATGATCTTCGGCGTACTGATCGGCGCCCCCACCCTGCGGCTGCGCGGCGACTACCTCGCCATCGTCACCCTCGGCTTCGGCGAGATCTTCCGCATCACCATGCTCAACCTCAACGGCACCACCGGCCCCAAGATCACCAACGGCTCCAACGGCATCCCGCGCATCCCCGACCTGGAGATCCTCGGCTTCAACCTCGGCAAGACCCACACCGTCGCCGGCATCGAACTCGGCCGCTTCTCCAACTACTACCTGCTGATGCTGCTCGTCACCGCCCTCGTCGTCCTCGTGTTCGCCCGGGTCGGCAACTCCCGCATCGGCCGCGCCTGGGTCGCCATCCGCGAGGACGAGACCGCCGCCGAGGCCATGGGCATCAACGGCTTCCGCCTCAAGCTCCTCGCCTTCGCCATGGGCGCCTGCCTGGCCGGCCTGGCCGGCACCGTCCAGGCCCACGTCAGCTACACCGTCACCCCCGACCAGTACACCTTCGCCGAAGCCCTGCCGCCCAACTCCGCCTTCCTGCTCGCCGCCGTCATCCTCGGCGGCATGGGCACCATCAGCGGCCCGCTGGCCGGCGCCACCCTCCTCTTCCTCATCCCGAAGAAGCTCGAATTCCTCTCCGACTACCAGCTCCTCGCCTTCGGCGCCGCCCTCATCGTCCTGATGCGCGTGCGCCCCGAGGGCCTCATCCCCAACCGGCGCCAGCAGCTGGAATTCCACGAGGCCGCCATCCCGGCGCAGCCCACCGGCGACGACGCCACCGCACTCACCAAGGCAGGGGCGTGACCCACGCGATGACCACCGCTGCTGCTCCCCTGAACGCGGCGCCCCAAGGCGTCAAGCCCCTGCTCGAAGTCACCGGCGTCACCATGCGCTTCGGCGGCCTCACCGCCGTCAACGACGTCTCCCTGACCGTCGGTGAGGGCGAGATCATCGGCCTGATCGGCCCCAACGGCGCCGGCAAGACCACCTTCTTCAACTGCCTCACCGGCCTGTACGTCCCCACCGAGGGCACCGTCCGCTACCGCGACACCCTGCTGCCGCCCAAGCCCCACCTGGTCACCCAGGCCGGCATCGCCCGCACCTTCCAGAACATCCGGCTCTTCGCCAACATGACCGTCCTGGAGAACGTCCTCGTCGGCCGCCACACCCGCACCAAGGAAGGCATCTTCTCCGCCATCCTGCGCGGCCCCGGCTACCACCGCGCCGAAGCCGAGAGCCGCGACCGGGCCATGGAACTGCTCGCCTTCACCGGCCTCGCCGACAAGGCCGACCACCTCGCCCGCAACCTGCCCTACGGTGAGCAGCGCAAGCTGGAGATCGCCCGCGCCCTCGCCTCCGACCCCGGGCTGCTCCTGCTCGACGAGCCCACCGCGGGCATGAACCCCCAGGAGACCCGGGCCGCCGAGGAACTCGTCTTCGCCATCCGCGACAAGGGCATCTCGATCCTCGTCATCGAGCACGACATGCGCTTCATCTTCAACCTCTGCGACCGGACCGCCGTCCTGGTCCAGGGCCAGAAGATCGTCGAAGGCGACCGCGAGACCGTCCAGAACGACGAACGCGTCATCACCGCCTACCTCGGCGCCCCGCTCGAAGGCACCACCCCCGCAACACCGGAGGACACCAAGTGACCGCGCTCCTCGAAGTCCAGGACCTCCGCGTCGCCTACGGCAAGATCGAGGCCGTCAAGGGCATCAGCTTCACCGTCAACCAGGGCGAGGTCACCACCCTGATCGGCACCAACGGCGCCGGCAAGACCACCACCCTGCGCACCCTCTCCGGCCTGCTCAAGCCCACCGCCGGCCGGATCACCTTCGACGGCCAGGACCTCTCCACCGTCCCCGCGCACAAGATCGTCGCCCTGGGCCTCGCCCACTCCCCCGAGGGCCGGCACATCTTCCCCCGGATGACGATCGAGGAGAACCTCCTCCTCGGCGCCTTCCTGCGCACCGACACGGCCGGCATCACCGCCGACGTGGAACGGGCCTACGGGCTCTTCCCCATCCTCGGCGAACGCCGCAAGCAGGCGGCGGGCACGCTCTCGGGCGGTGAGCAGCAGATGCTGGCGATGGGCCGGGCGCTGATGTCCCAGCCCAAGCTGCTGATGCTGGACGAGCCCTCGATGGGGCTCTCCCCCCTGATGATGCAGAAGATCATGTCCACCATCGTCGAGCTCAAGGCGAGCGGTACGACCATCCTGCTGGTCGAGCAGAACGCCCAGGCCGCGCTGTCGCTGTCCGACCGCGGCTACGTCATGGAGACCGGCCGCATCGTCCTCTCCGGCACCGGCACGGACCTGTTGCACGACGAGTCCGTCCGCAAGGCCTACCTCGGCGAGGACTGAGCCGTTTACACAGGAGGGGCCCGGCAGAGTGATCCGCCGGGCCCTTCCTCATGTCCGTGTTACTCGGACTTGCCCTCTTCCGCCTTCTTGCGGTCCTGGGCCTCGCCCTCCTCGATGACCGCCTCGGCCACCGCCGCCATCGTCATCCGCCGGTCCATCGAGGTCTTCTGGATCCACCGGAACGCGGCCGGCTCGGTCAGCCCGAACTTCGTCTGCAGCACGCCCTTCGCCCGGTCCACCAGCTTCCGGGTCTCCAGCCGCTGGGTGAGATCCCCGATCTCCTTCTCCAGCGCCCGCATCTCGGTGTACCGCGACACCGCCATCTCGATCGCGGGGACGAGGTCCGACTTGGAGAACGGCTTCACGATGTACGCCATCGCGCCCGCGTCCCGCGCCCGGTCCACCAGCTCCCGCTGCGAGAACGCGGTCAGCATGAGGACCGGCGCCAGGTGCTTCTCGTGGATCTGCTCAGCGGCGGAGAGCCCGTCCAGGACCGGCATCTTGACGTCGAAGATCGCCAGATCCGGCCTCAGCTCCTCCACGAGCCGCACCGCCGTCGCCCCGTCGCCCGCTTCACCGACGACGGTGTACCCCTCCTCTTCGAGCATCTCCTTCAGATCGAGGCGGATCAGCGCCTCGTCCTCGGCGATCACAATCCGGGTGATCTGGGGCGAATCGGTCTCAAGCGGCTGCGCCTGCTCGTCGGCGGTGCTCACGGGGCTCCTAGTTCCGGCGGGGTACTGCATGCACGAGGGTACCTAGACACGGTATGTTTGGTCTCGCAGGGTCGGGGGCAGCCTTCGAAACTGCGGACGCCCCGGTAGCCCAGCGGTAGAGGCAATGGTCTCAAACACCATCCAGCGTGGGTTCGAATCCCACCCGGGGTACTTTTCTTCAATTTGAAGGTCGGGCCAGGGTTCATGGATGTTCACCACTTCGAGTGAACGATCTCACGTTCGACTCCAAAACTCTCGCCACGCACGAACTATCGTGCCGTGTACAGCACGACGTTTCAACAGCACGCGATCAGCCTCTACCAGTCGGGATTCACGGCAGTAGAGGTCAGCTCAGCCACTGGTGTCTCCGCGTCCACGGTTAAGCGCTGGGCCCAACAGTCTCCCTCACCTCACCGCGTGAGACGGTCTTGCCCAGTTTCCGACGGCGCACTTCGACCTGGCGTCCCCCATCACGAGTACGCCTACCTGCTCGGCCTCTATTTGGGCGACGGCCATCTGTCCACGTCCGGCCGACGGCCTGAGTTGCGCGTCTACTGCGGCGACATGTGGCCCGGGCTCATAGATCGCTGTGCGCAAGCTATGTCCGCCGTCATGCCGTCGAAGCCGGTTAAGCGGTACCAGAGGCCTGGCTGCATGTGCGTGCAAAGCACAAGCAAGCACTGGCTCTGCCTCTTCCCTCAAGCCGGGCCCGGCCGGAAACACAACCGCCACATCGAGTTGACGCCTTGGCAGCAGGAAATCGTCGACGCCTACCCGTGGGACCTCATCTGCGGTCTCATCCATTCAGATGGCTGCCGGATCACCAACTGGACCACCCGCACTGTCGGCGGCGTCAAGAAGCGTTACGAGTATCCGAGATACTGCTTCACCAACAAGTCTGCCGACATCATCGGCATCCTCACGAGTGCACTCGATGCTGTAGATGTTCGATGGACTGCGACGCGGCACCCCAACGACGCATTCGTTATATCCGTCGCCCGCAAGGACTCCGTCGCCCTCATGGACACCCACATCGGCCCCAAATACTGACAGCGGCGCGGCCTTCCCCCTGGAAGGGCCGCGCCACCCAAGGAGTGTCAGACGTCCAGTGTCCCCACGTGGTGGACACGCACGAGGTTGGTGGAGCCGGCCAGGCCGGGAGGCGAACCGGCCGTGATGACGACGATGTCGCCCTTCTGGCAGCGGCCCAGCGACAACAGCGCCGCGTCGACCTGTTCGACCATCTGGTCCGTCGTCGAGGCGAACGGGCCGAGGAAGGTCTCGACGCCCCAGGTGAGGGCGAGTTGGCTGCGCACCGCCGGTTCGTAGGTGAAGGCGAGCACCGGGATCGGCGAGCGGTAACGGGTCAGCCGGCGGGCGGTGTCGCCGGACTGGGTGAAGGCGATGAGGTACTTCGCGTGCAGGAAGTCGCCGATCTCGGCGGCCGCGCGGGCGACGGCGCCGCCCTGGGTCCGCGGCTTGCTGCCGGCGGTCAACGGGGGCAGTCCCGCAGCCAGGATGTCGTTCTCGGCAGCCTCGATGATCCGGCCCATGGTCTTGACCGTCTCGACCGGGTACTTGCCGACCGAGGTCTCCCCGGAGAGCATCACCGCGTCCGTGCCGTCCAGGACGGCGTTGGCGACGTCGGAGGCCTCCGCGCGGGTGGGCCGGGAGGCGTTGATCATCGAGTCGAGCATCTGGGTCGCGACGATGACCGGCTTGGCGTTGCGCCTGGCGAGCTTGATGGCGCGCTTCTGGACGAGCGGGACCTGTTCGAGGGGCATCTCCACGCCCAGGTCCCCGCGGGCCACCATGATGCCGTCGAAGGCGTCCACGATGGAGTCCAGGTTCTCCACCGCCTGCGGCTTCTCGATCTTGGCGATGACCGGGACATACCGCCCCTCCTCGTCCATCACCCGGTGCACGTCCTCGATGTCGCGTCCACTCCGCACGAAGGAGAGCGCGATCAGGTCGGCCCCGGTGCGCAGCGCCCACCGCAGGTCGGCGACGTCCTTGTCGCTGAGTGCGGGGACGGAGACGGCGACGCCGGGGAGGTTGAGGCCCTTGTGGTCGGAGACGAGCCCGCCCTCGATGACGAGACATCGCACCCGGGGTCCGTCGACGGCGACGACCTCCAGGGTGACGCGTCCGTCGTCGACGAGGATGCGTTCGCCCCGGCCGACGTCGCCGGCGAGGCCGGCGTAGGTGGTGCCGCAGCTGTCCTTGTCCCCCACGACGCCTTTGTCGGTGGAGATGGTGAACTCGTCGCCGCGTTCGAGGAGTACCGGCCCGTGGGCGAAGGTGTCGAGTCGGATCTTCGGGCCTTGGAGGTCGACGAGGACGCCGACGCTCCGGCCGGTCTCGTCGGCGGCCTTGCGGACGCGGCGGTAGCGTTCCTCGTGTTCGGCGTGGGTGCCGTGGCTGAGGTTGAATCGGGCGACGTCCATCCCGGCGTCGACCAGGGACTTGATCCGGTCGTACGAGTCGGCGGCGGGCCCGAGGGTGCAGACGATTTTTGCTCGGCGCATACAGCTGAGGGTAGGTATTACCGGCGCGTAACCACGACGCGGGTCCGGACCGGGGGATGACCTTTGCGGAAAGGGGAGTTGAACAATCTGACACTCCCTCGGACCGGTGTGCGACGGCCGCACTGACACCCCCTCCGGATCCTCCGCCGATGCGATTCCGTGAAGCGGTGTTCACCCCCGGTTCACCGTCCCTTCCGTCCGTGCTCCCTGCCCGGCGGGACGCTCGTCACCCCCGGGTGACCACCCGGACGAGGGAGCGGACGAGGGGGAGGCGCACGGCATGAGACGCGCTCTGGGGGTGCTCGCGGCCTTAGTGCTGTTGGGCGGAGTGACGTACGCACTGATCCCGGACGACGGGACGGACCCGAAGAAGCCGGTCACGGTGACCGGCCTGATCGGTTCGGAGAAGCGCGCCTTCTTCGAAAGCCCTGAGGTGAAGGCCGAGTTGGCCAAGCAGGGCCTGGAGGTGCACACCGACTCGACCGGCTCCTGGACGATGAGCGAGCAGGCGAGGAACAGCTCCGGGCTGGACTTCGCGTTCCCGGCGAGCACCGCGCCGGCCCGCGAGATCCAGCGCAACTGGGGGCAGCAGGACTCCCCGCTGGTGCCGTTCTACTCACCGCTGGTGGTGGTCGCGCACGCGCCGGTGGCGCAGATCCTCAAGGACAACAAGCTGGCCGCCCAGGACGCCGGTTCGGGCGTCTGGACGTTCAAGATGGACGAGTACGTCAACGACCTGAAGGCGAACCGCAAGTGGCAGGACCTGACGAAGACCGAGGGCCACGGCGAACTGTCCGGCCCGATCTTCGTCACCACCACCGACCCGGAGAGCTCCTCCTCGGGTGCGCTGTACATCGCGCTGCTGTCGTTCGTCCTGAACAACGACCTGGTGGTCTCCGACGACGCGGGCGTCGACGCCGCCCGGCCCGTCCTGCACCAGGCGACCGCGCTGCAGGGCGGCCAGAAGAGCAGCAGCGACGAGCCGTTCAGGGACTTCCTCGCGGGTGTCGGCAATCCGCTGATCTTCGGCTACGAGTCCCAGGTCGCCGCGATGGCGGTCCAGGGCCAGCCGACCGGGGACATGGTGGTGATGTACCCGGACACCACCGCCTACTCCGACCACACCATCATCGCCCGCACCGAGAACGGGCGGAAGCTGGCCGGCCTGCTCCAGAACGACGAGGCGCTGCGCGCCCTGGAGGTGAGGTTCGGCTTCCGCCCGCAGGCCAGTAGCGGCGCCTTCGCGGATCGGGTGAAGGCCATCAGGCAGCCGGTCTTCGCGCAGGACCTGAACGCGGCGCAGGTGAAGCAGTCGCCCGTGCCGTCCCTGGACAACCTGCTCAAGCTGACCGCCGCAGCGAAGGGGAGCCCGAAGTGAACGTCCGGATGAAGTACCGCGGTTGGGCCGCGGCGGCGCTGGCGGCCGTGCTCGCGGCGGCCTCCGCCTGCACCTCCTCCAGCCCCAAGCCCGACCCGAACCCCAGCCCCACGCCCAACGAGACCGCCCGCCCCGGGGTGCTGCGCATCCTGGCGGGCAGTGAACTGCAGGACCTGACCCCGATCCTGGACGAGGCCAGGAAGGCCACCGGGGTGACGGTGCAGTTCGCCTGGACGGGCACCCTGGACGGCGCGGACGCGGTCTCCTCGGGCCGGGCGGACGGGAAGTACGACGCGGTCTGGTTCCCCTCCAACCAGTACCTGCGCCTGGACCCGACCGGGAAGTCCAAGGTGCTCTCGGAGACCCCGGTGATGGTCTCCCCGGTGGCCGTCGGCGTGCGCTCCTCCGTGCTGAACGACCTCGGCTGGGGCGACGGTTCGAAGGTCACCTGGGCGCAGATCGGCGACGCGGCCGCGGCCGGGAAGCTGTCGTACGGGATGTCCGACCCCTCGCGTTCCAACTCCGGCTTCTCCACCCTGGTCGCGGTGGCGGCCGCCTTCTCCGGCGCGGGGGCGGCGCTCACCGAGGAGGACGTGCAGAAGGCGACCCCGCAGCTGAAGCAGTTCTTCACCGGCCAGAAGCTGACCTCCGGCTCCTCCGGCTGGCTGGCGCAGGCCTACACCAGGGCCGAGCCCGGCAAGGTCGGCGCCCTGGTCAACTACGAGTCGGTGCTGCTGTCGCTGAACAAGACGCTGCCGCCCGAGCAGCGGCTCACCGTGGTGCGCCCGCAGGACGGCGTGGTCTCGGCGGACTACCCGCTGTCGCTGCTGTCCTCGGCGGCGCAGAGCGAGCGCGATTCCTTCCAGAAGCTGACCTCCTACCTGCTGAAGCCGGAGGTGCAGCAGCGCATCTCCGAGGTGACGCTGCGCCGCCCGGTGACGGCGGGCACCGCCCCGGCGGCCGGGCTGCCCGCCGACCGCCGTCGCGAGCTGCCGTTCCCGGGCACCCGGGCGGTCGCGGACGGCCTGCTGGCCTCGTACCAGAACGAGCTGCGCCGCCCGTCCCGGACGGTGTACGTGCTGGACACCTCGGGTTCGATGGAGGGCTCCCGGCTGACCTCGCTGAAGGCGGCGCTGAGCCGGCTGACCGGCACGGACGACACCCGCGGGGTGCGTCGTTTCCGGGACCGCGAGGAGGTGACGCTGATCTCCTTCGCCTCCAGCGTGAAGTGGGCCAAGACGCACGCCGTCCCGGCCTCGGGCGGCCAGCCGGGCCCGCAGGCGGAGCTGGCATCGATCAACGCGGACGTGCAGTCGCTGTCGGCCTCGGGCGGCACCGCGCTGTACGACTCGCTGGAGGAGGCGTACCGGGTGATCGAGCGCCAGCAGAAGGCGGCGAGCGACGACCGGTTCACCTCGATCGTGCTGATGACCGACGGGGAGAGCAACGAGGGCGCCACCGACGGCGATTTCAAGCGCTTCCACGACGGGCTGCCGGCCGCCGAGAAGTCGATCCCGGTGTTCCCGATCAAGTTCGGCGAGGCGGCGGTCGGCCAGCTGCAGGGGGTGGCGGACATCAGCGGCGGCAAGCTGTTCGACGGCGGCGGCTCGCTGGACGGGGTGTTCGAGGAGATCCGTGGCTATCAGTGACGGGTTCGGCCGGCGGGCGCTGCGCTACCTGGAGTCGGCCCGGAACCTGGTCGGCTGCGCGGGCGGGGCCGTCGGCCTGGGACTGCACTTCGCCGGGCTGGGCGGGGCCTGGTGGCCGGGCGTGGTGGCCGGGCTGTACGGGGTCGGCGCCCTGCTGACCCCGGGCCCGTCGGACTCGCCGCCGCCACCGCCGCCACCACGGCCCCCGAGGCCCGAACTGGAGGCACTCGCCGCCTACCTGGACACGGTCCCGCTGCCGGCCTCTGCCGGGGTGGACGCCCTGCTGGCCGCGCTGCGCGAGGCCGGCCCCGGCCCGGAGGCGGAGCGGATCGTCCGGCACCGTCTGCCGGTCGCGGTGGACGGCTACCTGCGCGCGCGCACCTGGCTGCCCTGGGCGGGTCCGGACGCACCGGACCCGGCGGCGGAGCTGGGCCGCGAGGTGAAGCAGCTCGCCTCCGAGCTCGACTGATCCGTGGTCCGGTTGGCCGGAACCCGGCCAACCGGACCACGAGTGGCCCGATTTCGACCGTCCCGCCCGCATACCACCCCCTTTCCCGCCCACCTCGGTCACGAACGAGTCGCCAAGATCTCACCTGTTGGAAACGTCCAAGGGCTACCCATCGCACCGGCCCGCACGGCAGACTTCTACGCGCGTCCTTCTACGCGCGTCACCGCATCGCGCACGCGTCACGCACTTCGTACGTACACAAGTTGACGGCCCATCCGCCGTCGTTCCCACTCGGGAGAGTCGTCCATGCCCCTGAACCGCCGTGACTTCGTCACCCGGTCCGCAGCCACCGCCGCCGGCGCCGCCCTGGCCGGCGGAGCCGTCGTCGCCGCCGCCCCCGCCGCCGCGGCCGCCGAGCCGGACACGGCGGCCGCCAAGGGCAACAAGCACCAGCCCCGCCGCCAGGCCTTCACCGTCATGGGCACCACCGACCTGCACGGCCGGGTGCTCAACTGGGACTACTTCACCGACGCCGAGTACGTCGACAAGGCCCACAACGCGGTCGGCCTCGCCAAGATCTCCACCCTGGCCAACCAGGTGCGCGAGGAGAAGGGCTGGGACCGCTGTCTGCTGATCGACTCGGGTGACATCATCCAGGGCACCCAGCTGACCTACTACTACGCCCGGGTCGAGCCGATCGCCACCGACGGCGACAACGTGCCGGACCACCCGATGGCCGTCGCCATGAACCTCATGGGCTACGACGCCGCCGCGCTCGGCAACCACGAGTTCAACTACGGCATCCCGACCGTGAAGGCCTTCGAGGACCAGCTGGAGTTCCCGCTGCTGGGCGCCAACGCGCTGCACGCGAAGAACGAGAAGCCGGCCTTCAAGCCGTACGTGATCAAGGAGGTGTGGCTGGACGAGGACACCCCGCTGAAGGTCGGCATCCTCGGCCTGACCAACCCGGGCATCGCGATCTGGGACAAGGCCAACGTCAGCGGCCAGATGGTCTTCCCGGGCATCGTGGAGACCGCCGCCAAGTACGTGCCCCGGATGAAGGCGGCCGGCGCGGACGTCATCGTCGTCTCCGCCCACTCCGGCATCGACGAGCCGACCACCTACGGCGACCAGCTGCCCTGGCCCGAGGACGCCTCCGGCGAGATGGCCGAGACCGTCCCGGACATCGACGCGGTGCTGGTGGGTCACACCCACAAGGAGGTCGCGCAGCGCCTCATCGTCAACAAGAAGACCGGCAAGACCGTCGTGCTCTCCGAGCCGCTGTGCTGGGGCCAGCGCCTGAGCTGCTTCGACTTCGAGGTCGAGTTCGTCGACGGCCACTGGAAGGTCGCCTCGGTCTCCTCCCGGGTGCTGAACTCCAACACCGTGCCGGAGAACCCGGAGATCTCCAACGCCATCGTCGGCCAGCACAAGAAGGTCGTGGCGTACGTCAACCAGAACATCGGCACCAGCAAGATCGAGCTGTCGATCGCCGAGGCCCGGTTCAAGGCCACCCCGATCATCGACCTGATCGGCAAGATCCAGGCCGACGCCGTGAAGGCCGCGTTGGCGGGCGGGCAGTACGCCAACCTCCCGGTCCTGGCCCAGGCCGCCCCGTTCAACCGGACCGCGCTGATCCCGGCCGGCCAGGTCAAGCTGCGCGACGCGGCGGGCCTGTACATCTACGAGAACACCTTGGAGGCCCGCATCCTGACGGGCGCCCAGCTCAAGGACTACCTGGAGTTCTCGGCGAAGTACTACTACCAGCTCGCCCCGGGCGCCCCGGTCGACAAGGACGCCATGACCGGCGCCGAGACCACCCCGGACTACAACTACGACTCGGTCTACGGCCTGAGCTACGACATCGACATCGCCCAGCCCAAGGGCCAGCGGATCGTCAACCTCAGCTTCCAGGGCAAGCCGATCGACCCGGCCGCGCAGTTCGTGTTCGCCGTCAACAACTACCGTGCCAACGGCGGCGGCAACTTCCCGCACGTCGCCAACGCCAAGCTGGTCTGGTCGAACTCCGACGAGATCCGCAACACGATGATCGCCTGGGTCAAGGCCAAGGGCGTCATCGACCCGGCCGACTTCTTCACCAACTCCTGGCGCCTGGTCCGCGCCGGCCAGCCGGTGTTCTAAGGCTCTTCTCGAAGGCCGTCGGCGCGGAACGCTCGTCCCGCGCCGACGGCCTTCGTGCCGTTCAGGGTGGAAGAATGGCGCCATGAGCGAGGCCTTCGAGCGGGAGTTCGGCCGGGCCCCCGGCGGCTACCGCCGGGAGGCCCGCGCCGCGTGACCCCGCGTCGGGCCCAGGGCGTTCCTCACAAGCCCTAGAACGGGAACGGCGCCCGCCCGTGCTGCACCGAGATCCACTTCACCGTGGTGAAGGCGTCCACCGTGGACTCCCCGTTGAGCCGCCCGACCCCGGAGTTCTTCTCCCCGCCGAACGGCACCCCCGGCTCGTCCGCGATGGTCCCGCCGTTGACGTGGATCATGCCGGTGTCGATCCGCTGGGCGACCCGCACGCCACGCTCGAGGTCCGCGGTGTGCACCGCGCCGCTGAGCCCGAAGGGCGTGTGGTTGGCCAGCCGGATCGCCTCGTCCTCGCCGTCGAAGGGCACCAACAGCACGACCGGGCCGAAGATCTCGCGCTGCAGGATGGGCGCGTCCTCGGCCAGGTCGGTGAGCACGGTCGGCGCCATCAGGCTGCCGGTGGTGGCGCCGCGCAGCAGCGCGGTGGCGCCGTCGGCGATGGCCTGGTCGACCTGGGCGCCGATCGCGTCGGCCTGGACGGAGTTGATCAGCGGGCCGATGTGGGTGGCCGGGTCCTTGGGGTCGCCGACGGTCAGCGAGGCGACCTTGGCGACGAACTTCTCGGTGAACTCGGCGAGCACGGCGCGGTCGACGAGCACCCGGTTGGCGGCCATGCAGACCTGGCCCTGGTGGACGAAGCGGCTGAACACGGCCGCGTCCACGGCGTAGTCGAGGTCGGCGTCGTCGAGCACGATCAGCGCGCTGTTGCCGCCGAGCTCCAGCACCGAGCGCTTGAAGTGCGCGGCGGCCACGGTGGCGACGTGCCGGCCGATCTGGTCGGAGCCGGTGAAGGAGATCACCTTGGGCACCGGGTGCTCGATGAAGCTGTCGCCGATCTCCGCGATGTCGGTGATCACCACGTTCAGCAGGCCGGCCGGCAGGCCCGCGTCCTCGAAGATCCTGGCGATCAGGCTGCCGCCGACCACCGGGGTCTCCTGGTGCGGCTTGAGGACGACGCCGTTGCCGAGCGCGAGCGCCGGGGCGACGGCCTTGAGGGCGAGGAACAGCGGGAAGTTGAAGGGGCTGATCACGCCGACCACGCCGACCGGCAGCCGGTAGAGCCGGTTCTCCTTGCCCTGCGCGGGCGAGGGCAGCAGCCGGCCCTCCGCGGCCACCGACAGGTGCAGGCACTCGCGCAGTACGTCCTTGACGAGGGACAGCTCGAAGCCCGCCTTCAGCGCGGTGCCGCCGAGCTCGGCCGTGATCGCCCGGACGATCTCCCCCTCGCGCTCCTCCACCAGCCGCAGCGCGCGCTCGAAGACGAGCCGGCGCTGGTACGGGTTGGTGGCGGCCCAGCCGCGCTGGGCGCGCTCGGCCGCGCGGTAGGCCCGGTCGACCTCGGCGACGGTGGCGACGGTGATGGTGGCCAGCTTGTCGCCGGTGTAGGGGTCGACGTCGACGATGTCCCAGGAGCCGTTGCCGCTGCACCATTCGCCGTCGATGTACTGCAGCGCCAACTCGGAGAAGTACGACATCTGATCCCTCTCATGCCCGACCTGATGGGACCTCATCGTACTGACGTGTCACAGCTCTTGGCGTACGGAGTGCAGAAGGTCGCGGGTCTGTTCGGGGCCGAGGCTCTCGGCCAGCAGCCCCTCCATCGCCTGGCGGTACGAGGCCACCTCGGCGGGCTTGTCCACGTAGAGCGCGGTGGTGAACTGCTCCAGGTAGACCACGTCGGAGAGCTCGGCCTCGGCGAAGCCCAGCACGCTGAAGGCGCCGCTCTCGGCGGCCAGCCCGGCGGTGCCGAGCGGCAGCACCTGCAGCCGCACATGGGGCAGTTCGGCGACTTCCAGCAGCCGGTCGAGCTGGCCCCGCATCAGCCCGGGACCACCCCAGGGGCGGCGCAGCGCGGCCTCGTCCAGGACGGCGAGCAGACGGGGCGCGTGCTCGGCGGTGAGCAGGTCCTGGCGCTTGAGCCGCACCTCGACCCGGCGCTCGATCTCCTCGTCCGAGACGCCGTGGCCCTGGCAGCCGGCGGTGATCACGGCGCGGGCGTAGTCGGCGGTCTGCAGCAGCCCGTGGACGAACTGGACCTCGTAGCTGCGGATCTCGGCGGCGGCTTCCTCCAGTCCCAGGTAGTTCTGGAACCAGGCGGGCAGTACGTCTCCGTACTCGTGCCACCAGGAGCTGGCGTTGGCGTCCCGGAGCAGCCCGAGGACGGTGGCGCGTTCCTGCTCGGCGTCGACGCCGTAGAGGGTCAGCAGGTCGGCGACGTCGCGCTCCTTGAAGCCGACCCGGCCGAGTTCCATCCGGCTGATCTTCGATTCGGAGGCGCGGATCGAGTAGCCGGCCTCCTCGCGGCTGACGCCTCTGGCCTCACGGAGCTTACGCAGCTGGGTGCCGAGCAGCAGACGCCGAATGGTGGCGCCTCCGCCTGCCTGAGTCGTGCCCATCGAAGTCAACCTCCGCACTCGCGCAGCCCCCCGGCCATCGGCGGCAGTCTGCCACCTGGCACCGACGAACAACAGCCCGTCCCGGGGCGCTTTCCGGCCGCTGTGCGAAGCCTGGGAGAACGCTGTGAACCAACCCTCGGTGCACGGACGAAAGGGCAGGTGGGAAGGGTGGTAAGAACCGGGTGAGGGCTCGCGGGAAAACGTGCGGGAAAGTGCCCGGGAACGCCCGCGGGAAAGCGTGCGGGAACGCGACGGCGCCCGCCCTCCAACTGGTCGGGGAAGAGGGCAGGCGCCAGGAGACCGCGTTGGCCCGGCGACGCTGGCGGGGGCAGCGGGTTGAGCTCCCGGCGATGCGGCGCCGGGGGTTCAGTGGGCCGGTCGGACCGTCAGGACCGTCAGACCACCAGCGGGCGGTCCGTGGGTCGGATCGGGGCGGGAAGCGGGGTCTTGCCGCCCAGGTACTTGTCCACCGCGGCAGCGGCCGAGCGGCCCTCCGCGATGGCCCAGACGATCAGCGACTGGCCACGGCCGGCGTCTCCGCAGACGTACACGCCATCGACATTGGTGGCGAACCGGCCGTCGCGGGCAATGTTACCGCGCGCGTCGAGGTCGACGCCGAGCTGCTCGACCAGACCGTTCTTCACGTCCGTCCCGGTGAAGCCCATGGCCAGGGTGACCAGCTGGGCAGGGAGGACCCGCTCGGTGCCCGGCACCGGCTCGAACCGGCCGTCCTTGAACTCGACCTCGACCAGGTGCAGTTCCCGGACGTTGCCGTCCTCATCGCCGCTGAAGTGGGTGGTGTTCACGGAGTAGATCCGCTCGCCGCCCTCCTCGTGCGCGGAGGTGACCTTGTAGGTCATCGGCATGGTGGGCCACGGCTGGTGTCCGGGCCGCTCCTCGCCGGGCCGCGGCATGATCTCCAGCTGGGTCACCGACAGGGCGCCCTGCCGGTGGGCGGTGCCGACGCAGTCCGCGCCGGTGTCGCCGCCGCCGATCACGACCACGTGCTTGCCCTTGGCGCTGATCGGCGAGTCGACGAGGTCGCCCTCCTGCACCTTGTTGGCCAGCGGCAGGTACTCCATGGCCTGGTGGATGCCCTTGAGCTCACGTCCGGGCACCGGCAGGTCGCGCGCCGTGGTGGCACCGGCGGCGACCACGACGGCGTCGAAGCGCTCGCGCAGCTGCTGCCCGGTGATGTCCTCGCCGACGTGCACGCCGGTGCGGAACCGGGTGCCCTCCGCCCGCATCTGCTCGATGCGGCGGTTGATGTGGCGCTTCTCCATCTTGAACTCGGGGATGCCGTAGCGCAGCAGGCCGCCGACGCGGTCGGCGCGCTCGTACACCACCACGGTGTGCCCGGCCCGGGTGAGCTGCTGGGCGACGGCTAGGCCGGCCGGGCCGGAGCCGACGACCGCGACCGTCTTGCCGGACAGGCGCTCCGGGACCTGCGGGGTGACCCCGCCGCGGTCCCAGGCCTTGTCGATGATGGTGACCTCGACGTTCTTGATGGTCACCGCGTCCTGGTTGATGCCGAGCACGCAGGCCGACTCGCACGGCGCCGGGCACAGCCGCCCGGTGAACTCCGGGAAGTTGTTGGTGGCGTGCAGCCGCTCGATGGCGCCCGACCAGTCGTCCCGGTAGGCCAGGTCGTTCCACTCGGGGATGAGGTTCCCGAGCGGGCAGCCGTTGTGGCAGAACGGGATGCCGCAGTCCATGCAGCGGCCGGCCTGCTTGGTGATGATCGGCAGGAGGCTGCGCTCGACGTAGACCTCGTTCCAGTCCTTGATCCGGACGTCGACCGGGCGGCGCTCCGCCAGCTGCTTGGGCGTGGTCAGGAAGCCCTTGGGGTCAGCCATGTGCCGCCTCCATCATCTTGCGAGTGGTCTCGGCCTCGGAGAGGCCATCGCGCTCAGCGGCGTCCTTGGCCGCGAGCACGGCCTTGTAGTCGGTCGGCATGATCTTGGAGAAGCGGGAGACCCCGCTGCCCCAGTCGGCCAGGAGCTCGGCGGCGACGGTGGAGCCGGTCTCCTCGTAGTGCTGCTGCACGGTCTCGCGCAGCCACTCGCGGTCGTCGGCGGTGGGGGCCTCGATGCCCACCATGCCGTCGTTGACGTTGGCGGGGCGCAGGTCCAGGACGTACGCGATGCCGCCGGACATGCCCGCCGCGAGGTTGCGTCCGGTCTCGCCGAGGATGACGACCCGGCCACCGGTCATGTACTCCAGGCCGTGGTCGCCCACGCCCTCGACGACCAGTGTGGCGCCGGAGTTGCGGACGGCGAAGCGCTCACCGGCCTTGCCGCGCAGGTGGATCCGGCCCGAGGTGGCGCCGTAGCCGATGGTGTTGCCGGCGATCACGTGGTTCTGCGCGTCGTTGCCGATGGCCGCGGCCTCGCGGGCGGGGCGGACCACGACGACGCCGCCGGAGAGGCCCTTGCCGACGTAGTCGTTGGCGTCGCCCTCCAGTCGCAGGGTGATGCCGCGCGGCACGAAGGCGCCGAAGGACTGCCCGGCGGAGCCGGTGAAGGTGACGTCGATGGTCCCTTCCGGCAGGCCCTCGCCGCGGTACCGCTTGGTCACCCGGTGGCCGAGCATGGTGCCGACGGTGCGGTTGACGTTGCGGATCGGCAGCTGGATGCGGACGGTCTCGCCGCGCTCCAGGGCGTCCTCGGCCAGCTCGATCAGCTGGTTGTCCAGGGCCTTGTCCAGCGCGTGGTCCTGGGTGGTGGTGCGGTGCCGGGCGGCGCCCTCGGGCAGCGCCGGCACGTGGAACAGCGGGGCCAGGTCGAGCCCGGCGGCCTTCCAGTGGTCGATCGCGGCCTGGGCGTTGATGTGCTCGGCGTGGCCGACGGCCTCCTCGATCGAGCGGAAGCCCAGCGAGGCCAGGATCTCCCGGACCTCCTCGGCGATGAACTCGAAGAAGTTGACCACGAATTCGGGCTTGCCGGAGAAGCGCTCGCGCAGCACCGGGTTCTGGGTGGCGACGCCGACCGGGCAGGTGTCCAGGTGGCAGACGCGCATCATGATGCAGCCGGAGACGACCAGCGGGGCGGTCGCGAAGCCGAACTCCTCGGCGCCGAGCAGCGCGGCGATCACCACGTCGCGGCCGGTCTTCAGCTGGCCGTCGGTCTGGACGACGATGCGGTCGCGCAGTCCGTTCAGCAGCAGGGTCTGCTGGGTCTCGGCGAGGCCGAGCTCCCAGGGGCCGCCGGCGTGCTTCAGCGAGGTGAGCGGCGAGGCGCCGGTGCCGCCGTCGTGGCCGGAGACCAGGACCACGTCCGCGTGCGCCTTGGACACACCGGCCGCGACCGTGCCGACGCCGACCTCGGACACCAGCTTCACGTGGATGCGGGCCGCCGGGTTGGCGTTCTTGAGGTCGTGGATCAGCTGCGCCAGGTCCTCGATCGAGTAGATGTCGTGGTGCGGCGGTGGCGAGATCAGACCGACACCCGGGGTGGAGTGCCGGGTCTTGGCGACCCACGGGTACACCTTGTGGCCGGGCAGCTGGCCGCCCTCGCCGGGCTTGGCGCCCTGGGCCATCTTGATCTGGATGTCGTCCGCGTTGACCAGGTACTCGGAGGTGACGCCGAACCGGCCGGAGGCGACCTGCTTGATCGCCGAGCGGCGCTCGGGGTCGTGGAGGCGGTCCGGGTCCTCGCCGCCCTCACCGGTGTTGGACTTTCCGCCGAGGCGGTTCATCGCGATGGCGAGGGTCTCGTGCGCCTCGCGGGAGATCGAGCCGTACGACATGGCGCCGGTGGAGAAGCGCTTGACGATCTCGGAGACCGGCTCGACCTCCTCGACCGGGATCGGCTCCCGGTCGAGGCCGTCCAGCTGGAACAGGCCGCGCAGCGTCATCAGACGGGCGGACTGCTCGTTCACCCGGTCCGTGTACTGCTTGAAGATGTCGTACCGGCGGTTGCGGGTGGCGTGCTGCAGCCGGAAGACGGTGTCCGGGTCGAACAGGTGCGGCTCGCCCTCGCGGCGCCACTGGTACTCGCCGCCGATCTCCAGCGCGCGGTGCGCGGCCGGGATGCCGGAGGCCGGGTAGGCCTTGGCGTGCCGGGCGGCGGTCTCCTTGGCTATCTTGTCCAGGCCGATGCCGCCGAGCTTGCTGGTGGTGCCGGCGAAGTAGCCGTCGACCAGGTCCTGGGCGAGACCGATGGCCTCGAAGACCTGGGCGCCGCGGTAGGAGGCGACGGTGGAGATGCCCATCTTGGACATCACCTTGAGCACGCCCTTGCCGAGCGCCTTGATCAGGTTCTTGATCGCCTTCTCGGCCTCGACGCCCTGGATGAAGACGTTCTGGGCGACGAGGTCCTCGACCGACTCCATGGCCAGGTACGGGTTGACCGCGCCGGCGCCGTAGCCGATCAGCAGCGCGACGTGGTGCACCTCGCGGACGTCACCGGCCTCGACCAGCAGCGACACCTGGGTGCGCTGCTTGGTGCGGATCAGGTGGTGGTGGATGGCGGAGGTGAGCAGCAGCGAGGGGATCGGGGCGTGCTCGGCGTCGGAGTGCCGGTCGGAGAGCACGATGATCCGGGCGCCGTCGGCGATCGCGGCGTCGGCCTCGGCGGCGATCTCGGCCAGCCGCGCGGCCAGGCCGTCGCCGCCGGTGGTGACCTTGTAGAGACCGGACAGCGTGACGGCCTTGAGGCCGGGCTGGTCGCCGTCGGCGTTGATGTGGACCAGCTTGGCCAGCTCGTCGTTGTCGATCACCGGGAAGGTGATGCCGACCGAGCGGCAGGAGGCGGCCTCGGCGGCCAGCAGGTTGCCCTCGGGGCCGAGGTTGGACAGCAGCGAGGTGACGAGCTCCTCGCGGATGGCGTCCAGCGGCGGGTTGGTGACCTGCGCGAAGAGCTGCACGAAGTAGTCGAACAGCAGTCGCGGCTTCTCACTGAGCGCGGCGATCGGCGAGTCGGTGCCCATCGAGCCGAGCGCCTCGGCGCCGGTGCGGGCCATCGGCGCCAGGATGACGCGCAGCTCCTCCTCGGTGTAGCCGAAGGTCTGCTGGCGGCGGGTGACCGAGGCGTGGGTGTGCGCGATGTGCTCGCGCTCGGGCAGCTTGGCGAGCTGGATCTGCCCGGCGGCGACCCACTCCTGGTAGGGGTGCTCGGCGGCGAGGGCGGACTTGATCTCCTCGTCCTCGACGATGCGGCCCTCGACGGTGTCCACCAGGAACATCCGGCCGGGCTGCAGGCGGCCCTTCTTGGCCACCTTCTCCTGCTCGATGTCGAGCACGCCGACCTCGGAGGAGAGGACGACCAGGCCGTCCTCGGTGATCCAGTACCGGGCGGGGCGCAGGCCGTTGCGGTCGAGCACGGCGCCGATCTGGGTGCCGTCGGTGAAGGTGACGCAGGCCGGGCCGTCCCAGGGCTCCATCAGGTTGGAGTGGTACTGGTAGAACGCGCGGCGGGCCGGGTCCATGGTGGCGTGGTTCTCCCACGCCTCCGGGATCATCATCAGCACCGAGTGCGGCAGCGAGCGGCCGCCGAGGTGGAGCAGCTCCAGGACCTCGTCGAAGGAGGCGGAGTCGGAGTGGTCCGGGGTGCAGACCGGGAAGATCCGCTCCAGACCCCGCCCGTTCTCGTTGGCGGGGATCAGGTCGGTGGCGAGCTGGGACTCACGGGCGCGCATCCAGTTGCGGTTGCCCTTGACCGTGTTGATCTCGCCGTTGTGCGCGACGAAGCGGTACGGGTGGGCGAGCGGCCAGCTCGGGAAGGTGTTGGTGGAGAAGCGCGAGTGCACCAGGCCGATCGCGGACGCGTAGCTGCGGTCCGACAGGTCGGGGAAGAAGGGCTCCAGCTGGCCGGTGGTCAGCATGCCCTTGTAGACGAGGGTGCGGGCGGACAGCGACGGGAAGTAGACCCCGGCCTCGCGCTCGGCGCGCTTGCGGACCACGAAGGCGATCCGGTCCAGCTCGATGCCGGCCTTCTCGCCGTGCGAGACGAAGAGCTGGCGGAAGCGCGGCATCACGCTGCGCGCGGTGGCGCCGAGCAGGTCCGGGGTGACCGGGACGTCGCGCCAGCCGAGGACGGTCAGGCCCTCCTCGACGACGATGGCCTCGATCTGCGCGACGGCGGCCGCGGCGGCGTCGTCGGCGTCCGGCAGGAAGGCGATGCCGACGGCGTAGGAGCCGGCCGCCGGGAGGTCGAAGCAGACCTTGCCGCGCAGGAAGGCGTCCGGGACCTGGGTCAGGATGCCCGCGCCGTCACCGGAGTCCGGCTCGGCGCCGGTGGCGCCGCGGTGCTCCAGGTTGCGCAGGACGGTCAGCGCCTGCTCGACGATGGTGTGGTCGGCGATGCCGGTCAGCGTGGCGACGAAGCCGACGCCACAGGCATCGTGCTCGTTTCGCGGGTCGTACAGGCCCTGAGCAGCAGGTCGCGCATCCGGCACGAGCGCGTACGGCTGGCGGGGGGCGCCGGCCTGAGGCTCGTTGGCGGAGTGCATGGATGCAGACAGCATCGGCTCTCCCGTCGTCGTCTTTCGGCAAGTTGGTGCAAGTAGGGACGACGTTGGCCCTGATGCGATGGTGCGGGTTCGTGCAAGTTACATGATGCCCAGGATCCCGAGAAGCGGAAATATCCCGTCCACATGGCGGACGGATGCGCAGGTCAGGGGCGTGAAAGAGAGGACGTGCCACAGTGCACGTCCCGACGATTGTGCCCAACCACCCAGGGCCTGAAACAGGGGCGAAACCGGATCGCCACATAAGCCGATCACGAGTGCCTGCGATTCCAACCCGGGAGCCCGGCCCGCGGATACGAATCCGCGGCTCCGAGGCCCGGATGATGAGACTATGCCGGGCACCGCGAGACGCCCATGTGTGAAACGTCACGCATTGCCCGGCATAGTCATGCACTGCTACTCGCCCGCTCTCCTCCGGGCTCCGCCCTTCGGCCCGGGGCGGGGGTCATCCCACATGCCCGCCGATCAGCCAGCCGAGCAGGTACGTCACCCCGGCCGCGGCGCCGCCGAGCACCAGCTGTCGCAGTCCGCTGAACGACCAGCTGCGCGCCGTCACCCTGGCCACCACCGCACCGCAGGCGAACAGGCCGATCGCGGCGAGCGCCAGCGCGGGCAGCAGCGTGGTCGCCCCCAGCAGGTACGGCAGCAGCGGCAGCAGCGCGCCGAGCGCGAAGCACAGGAACGACGAGCCGGCCGCGACCAGCGGCGAGGGCAGGTCGTGGGGGTCGATGCCCAGCTCCTCGCGGGCGTGGATCTCCAGCGCCAGCTCCGGGTCGCGGGACAGCTGCCGGGCCACCTCGTGGGCGAGCTCCGGGTCCACCCCGCGCGAGACGTACAGCTGCGCCAGCTCGGCCAGCTCGCCGTGCGGGTTGCGGCTCAGCTCCAGCCGCTCGACCTCGATCTCGGCCTGCACCAGCTCCCGCTGCGAGGCCACCGAGGTGTACTCCCCCGCCGCCATCGAGCAGGCACCGGCCGCAAGGCCCGCCAGCCCGGTCAGGATGACCGTGCCGTTGGACGCCGCCCCGCCGACCACACCGGTCATCAGCGCGAAGTTGGACACCAGGCCGTCCACGGCACCGAACACCGCGGGCCGCAGCCAGCCGCCGTTGACGTCCCGGTGGTGGTCCGCCGCGGGTACCCGCGGGTAGTGGGCCGGCTCGGCTTCCAGGGTGGTCGCAGTCACGGTTCTTCCCCTCCGTCTTTGTTCGTCGCCTCGACCGTAGCCCCCGTGACCTGGGCATTTCCAGCAAAGTAAGGCTGTCCGAACAGCACTGAGGCCACCCTTCGCAAGCCTCGCGAAGGGTGGCCTCAGTTACGGGGAATCCCCTGGTCAGATCGGGTTCTCGACGTCCTTGCCGGTCTTCTCGGCGACTGCGGCGGCCGGTCCGGTGGCCGCGTTTCCGTCCAACAACTGGGACGGCTTCTCCCCGGCCACCTTCTCCTCGTCCTTGCCGCCGGCCTTCTCAGCCGTCTTGTCGTCCGCCTTGCCCTCGGTCTCGTCCGCCGTCTCGTGCGCCGCCGGGTCGACGCTCGCCGGGTCCTCACGTCCCGGCCGCACCTTGCCGACGATCACGAAGTACGCCACGGCGCCGATGAACACCACGATCGAGGTCCAGTCGTTCAGCCGCAGGCCGAAGTAGACGTGCGCCTCGTCGATCCGCAGCCACTCGGTCCAGAACCGGCCCACCGTGTACGCGGCCACGTACAGCGCGAACGCCCGGCCGTGGCCCAGCTTGAACCGGCGGTCCGCCCAGATCACCAGCAGCGCGACGGCCACGTCCCACAGCGACTCGTACAGGAAGGTCGGGTGGAAGACCCCGCTCACGACCTCGCCGTCGGGCAGGGTCTTGTGGATCTCCAGGCCCCACGGCAGCGTGGTCGACCGGCCGTACAGCTCCTGGTTGAAGTAGTTGCCCCAGCGGCCCAGCGCCTGCGCGAGCGCGATGCCCGGCGCGATGGCGTCGGCGTACGCGGGCAGCGGCACGCCCCGGCGGCGGCAGCCGATCCAGGCGCCGACCGCGCCCAGCGCGACCGCGCCCCAGATCCCGAGGCCGCCCTCCCAGATCTTGAGGGCGTTCCAGGGGTTCTTCCCCTCGGCGAAGTACAGCTGGTGGTCGGTGATCACGTGGTAGAGCCGGCCGCCGACCAGGCCGAACGGCACGGCCCAGACGGCGATGTCGCCGACGGTGTGCTTGGCACCGCCCCGGGCGACCCAGCGCTTGCTGCCGAGCCAGACGGCGACGACGACACCGAGGATGATGCAGAAGGCGTAGGCGCGCAGCGGGATCGGTCCGAGGTAGAGGACGCCCCGCGACGGGCTGGGAATGTAGGCGATATCCATGGCAGTTCCGACGCTACAGGGTCTGAAGCCCCGGTCGGACACCCCAAGGGTCACAGAAATCGAACAACGGACGCCGCCGCCTCCTCCGGACGGGGAAGGGGCGGCGGCGCGGCCGAGGGGCCCGTCTTCGAACTCCCGCCTGCGGGACGACACGAGTTCGTGGACCGGCCCCAGGCTCAGCCCGCGGTGGGCGACGGGTTGTTGGCCTCCGAAGCGGCGCTGGTCGGCGCCGGGGTCTGCCCGTGCGAGCCCGCCGTGCCCAGCTGCTTGCCCTGGTTCGCGGCGTCCACCCACTTCACCAGGTTCGCCGGGGTGATCTCCTCGTCGCCGTTCTTCGGGTAGATCGGCTGGCCGTTGAGCAGCACGGTCGGGGTGGACTTGTAGCTGGACTTGTCGAAGTCCTGTTGCAGCGAGGACACCCAGCCGCCGTACTTGCCGCCGTTGACGCAGGCCTGGAACTCGGGCGTGTCCAGACCGCTGACCTGCTTGGAGAGGTTGAGCAGGACCGCCTTGTTGCCGAAGGCGTCGTTGGTCTCGTCCGGCTGGTTGCGGTACAGCACGTCGTGGAGGTCCCGGAAGTGCCCGGCGTCCTGGGCGCAGGCCAGCGCGTTGGCGCCGGTCTTGGAGCCCTTGCCCGGCACGGCACGGTCGATGAACGACACGATGTGGTAGTTGGTGTAGATCTTCCCGGCGTCCTCCAGCTGGTCGACGGTCGCCGAGAACTCCCGCTCGAAGATGCCGCAGGCGGGGCAGCGCGGGTCCTCGTAGACGGTGAGGACGGAGGGCGCGTTGCCCGCGCCGACCGGGATGACCAGGTTCTTGTCGCCGATGGTGCCGGCCGGCGCGGCGGTCGGGGTCTCGGGCCTGGAGCGCTCGTTCTGCACCACGACACCGGTGATCACGGCGGCGG
This sequence comes from Kitasatospora sp. NPDC004669, assembly GCF_040609455.1. NCBI lineage: Bacteria > Bacillati > Actinomycetota > Actinomycetes > Kitasatosporales > Streptomycetaceae > Kitasatospora > Kitasatospora sp. NPDC004669. The sequence goes on along the minus strand of NZ_JBEXKB010000029.1, from coordinate 71,624 downwards.
CGATCACCGCCAGCACGGCCCCGCCCACCATCAGCTTCTTCCTGCGCTTGGAGGAGGCCTGATCGGCCGCCCGCTGCGCCTGCATCCGCTCGCGGGCGGTGCGCTTGCCTTCTCGGTTCTTCTCGCTCATTGCCTTGACATCCACGGTCGGGGCCTTCGTCTGGTGCGGGGGTGGGGTGGACGGGGCCGGACGGTCAGCCGGCCAGCCGGCCGTCGGCCGAGAACCGGGTTCGGGGCCGCCACAGCAGCCACCCGGCGAGCAGCAGGAACCCGGTGTCGCGGAGGATCTCCTGCAGGTACTCGGTCTGCGAGGCGTCGACGTGCCCGCCGCCGCCGAAGCAGCCGCAGTCGATCGAGATGCCCCGTGCCCAGGCCGAGGCGATCCCGGCGATGAAGGTGAGCAGCAGCAGCGCGCAGACCCCGGCGACCAGCCGGACGCCGAGGCCGATCACCAGCAGCAGGGCGAGCGCCAGCTCCAGGAAGGGCAGGCCGTAGCCGATCGGCTTGACCAGGCCCTCGGGCAGGATCTCGTAGGCGCGGACGGCCTGGGCGGCCTCCGCCGGGTCGGCGATCTTGGCCAGCCCGGCCCAGCCCCAGACCACGGCGAGGGCGAGCCGGACGACCAGACCGACCCACTCGCTCCAGACGGGTACCGGCCGCCGCGCCGCCGCGGGCGCCGCGTCGGCGGGCTGCGCTGCCAGGCCGGCCATCAGGGAACCCCCCTTGGGAAACTCGTTCACATCCTGATGAACCGTAAGGGATGAAGGGCGGTTCCTCCGTTTTCACGAATTAAGCCGTATGAGTGATATCTGGTGACGGTCTGTCCGATTCCGACGAACGCCCGTACGTCAGCGGCACCCCGGCATCCGCCCCGGGTCGAACAGCTCGGGGCGCCCCTCGCGCTGGGTCCGGGCCGCCCGCTCGGCCGCGCCCCAGCGGGCCGCCTCGGCGCAGGCGACCGCGTCCCGCTCGGCCCGCTCGGCACCCCGCTTGGCCAGCGCCTGCCCCACTTCGGTGTGCGCGCCGACGGCGGCGCCCAGGGCCAGCGCGGCGGCCGCCGCCCGCAGCAGCAGGGCCCGATGGAGACACGCCACGGCTCACCCCTTCGCTCGCTCCCGGCAACCCCCGTGCACGTCGTCCGTGCATTCGTCCCTCCACTCAACGCCCGTCAACCCCGGCTGGTGCGTGTCGCCGCCGCTGTTCACTCGTTCGGGGCCGCCGCGCCGCTGACGGCGGGTGAGCCGGGCACGAAAAAACGGCCCGCCACCCCCGAGGGGTGGCGGGCCGTCACCGCACGTCCGTGTCAGTGCCTGCGCACGCCCGCCGCCAGCTCACCGGCCAGCGCCCGCACCGCGTCCAGCGCCGCCGCCTCGTCGTCGCCGGCGTCCAGGATCCGCTTGACGAAGGCCGACCCCACGATCACCCCGTCCGCGAACCGGGCGACCTCGGCCGCCTGCTCCGCGTTGGAGACCCCGAGCCCGACGCAGACCGGCAGGTCCGTGGTGGCCCGGGTGCGGGCGACCAGGTCCTCGGCCAGCGAACCGACCGCCGACCGGGTACCGGTCACGCCCATCACCGCGGCCGCGTACACGAAGCCGCTGCCGGCCGCCGTGACCTCCGCCAGCCGGGCGTCCTTGCTGCTGGGGGCGACCACGAACACGGTGTCCAGCCCGTGCTCGTCCGCCGCCTTGCGCCACTCCTCGGACTCCTCCACCGGCAGGTCCGGCAGGATGCAGCCCGCCCCGCCGGCCGCGGCCAGGTCGGCGGCGAAGCGCGCCACGCCGTAGCGGTCGACCGGGTTCCAGTACGTCATCACCAGCACCGCCGCCCCGGGGTGCGCGGTGGCGACCTCCTGGACGGTGCGCAGCACGTCCTTGATCCGCACGCCGCCGCGCAGCGCGATGTCGTCGGCGGTCTGGATGACCGCGCCGTCCAGGACCGGGTCGGAGTGCGGCAGGCCGACCTCGACCACGTCGCAGCCGCCCTCGATCAGCGCGTTGACCGCGCGGATGCCGCCGTCGACGGTCGGGAAGCCGGCCGGCAGGTAGCCGATCAGCGCGGCGCGGCCCTCGGCCTTGGCGGCCGCCAGACTGCCACTGAGCTTGCCGGCACTGAGCTTCGAAGCCATGGTCACTTACCCCCATCGGCCGCGTCGCCGGCCGGCTCGTCGTACAGCCCGAAGTACTGGGCCGCGGTGTGCATGTCCTTGTCGCCGCGCCCGGAGAGCGAGACCAGGATGGTGGCCTCCGGTCCGAGCTCGCGGCCCAGCTCCAGGGCCCCGGCGAGCGCGTGGGCGCTCTCGATGGCCGGGATGATGCCCTCGGTGCGGGACAGCAGCCGCAGCGCCTGCATCGCGGCGTCGTCGGTGACCGGGCGGTACTCGGCCCGGCCGGTGTCCTTCAGCCAGGCGTGCTCCGGGCCGACGCCCGGGTAGTCGAGGCCGGCCGAGATGGAGTGCGACTCGATGGTCTGGCCGTCCTCGTCCTGCAGGACGTAGGTGCGGGAGCCGTGCAGCACGCCCGGGTCGCCCTTGGTGAGGGTGGCCGCGTGCCTGGGGGTGTCGGCACCCTCGCCGGCCGCCTCGCAGCCGATCAGGCGTACGTCGGCGTCCGGGATGAACTCGTGGAAGATGCCCATCGCGTTGGAGCCGCCGCCGACGCAGGCGACGACCGCGTCGGGCAGCCGCCCGGTACGGTCCAGCACCTGCCGGCGGGCCTCGACGCCGATGATCCGGTGGAAGTCGCGGACCATCATCGGGAAGGGGTGCGGCCCGGCGACGGTGCCGAACAGGTAGTGGGTGGAGTCGACGTTGGCGACCCAGTCGCGGAAGGCCTCGTTGATGGCGTCCTTGAGGGTGCGGCTGCCGGACTTGACGGCCACCACCTCGGCGCCGAGCATCCGCATCCGGGCGACGTTGAGCGCCTGGCGCTGGGTGTCGACCTCGCCCATGTAGATGGTGCAGTCGAAGCCGAACAGCGCGCAGGCGGTGGCCGTGGCCACGCCGTGCTGGCCGGCGCCGGTCTCGGCGATGATCCGGGTCTTGCCCATCCGCTTGGTGAGCAGGGCCTGGCCCAGCACGTTGTTGATCTTGTGCGAGCCGGTGTGGTTGAGGTCCTCGCGCTTGAGCAGGATGCGCGCGCCGCCCGCCTCGGCGGAGAAGCGGTGCACATCGGTCAGCGGGCTCGGGCGGCCGGTGTAGTCCTTCAGCAGCGCGTCGAGTTCGGCGGTGAAGGCCGGGTCGGCCTTGGCCTTCTCGTACTCCTCGGCGACCTGCTCGACCGCGGCGACCAGCGCCTCGGGGATGAAGCGGCCGCCGTACGCGCCGAAGTAGCCGCGAGCGTCCGGCACCTGGGCACCGGGCAGGTAGTCCTTTTCGGACATGGTGGATTCCCTCGGGAAGATGTGGATGACGGTGACGTCCGATCGGCTGGCTTCAGCCGAGCGTCACGCGCCATCGCCGCCCCGGCACCTGCCCCGGCTCGCAGCCGATCACGTACCGCACCCGACGCCCCAGCACCCGACGTGCGGGCGCGCGGCAGCCGCGCGGGCGGCAGCCGGGGGCGAGTCGGGTGGCGATCTTCATCGGGTTGTGTCAGTCCTTGTGCCGCACGGCGGGGTGGGCCCCGGCCGCGACCAGGTCGGCCACCGCGGCGCGCGGGTCCTTACCGGTCACCAGGGACTCACCGACCAGGACGGCGTCGGCGCCCAGGTTGGCGTAGTTGATCACGTCCAGCGGGCCGCGCACACCGGACTCGGCGATCCTGACGATGCCGTCCGGGATGGCGTGCGCGACGTTCTCGAAGGTGTTGCGGTCCACCTCGAGGGTCTTGAGGTTGCGGGCGTTGACGCCGATGATCCGCGCCCCGGCGTCCACCGCGCGCCTGATCTCCTCCTCGTCGTGCACCTCGACCAGCGGCGTGAGGCCGATCGACTCGGCGCGCTCGATCAGCGACACCAGGGCCGGCTGGTCGAGGGCGGCGACGATCAGCAGGGCGAGGTCGGCGCCGTGCGCGCGGGCCTCCCACAGCTGGTAGGCGGTGACGATGAAGTCCTTGCGCAGCAGCGGGGTGTCCACTGCGGCGCGGACGGCGTCCAGGTCGGCCAGCGATCCGCCGAAGCGGCGCTGCTCGGTCAGCACGCTGATCGCGGCGGCACCGCCGGCCGCGTAGTCGCGCGCCAGGGCGGCCGGATCGGCGATCGCGGCCAGTGCGCCCTTGGACGGGCTGGAGCGCTTCACCTCGCAGATCACCCGGACCCCGTCGCCCTTGAGGGCGGCGACGCCGTCCTTGGCCTCCGGGGCCTTGGCCGCGAGCGCCTTCAGCTCGTCCAGGGAGACCCGGGCCTGCCGCTCGGCGAGGTCCTCACGGACCCCTTCGATGATCGAGTCGAGCACACTCACCAGGAGCCCCCATCGTTTCTGCCGGTTGGCTCATCCGAGCCGGACGGGCTGAGACCCGTCGACTCTTCGATGGTATCGGCACCCGGTACGACCCGGCGCATCCGCCCGGAACGCGTCTCGCGGAACGGGACGCTCCGCCCGGCGGCCGTCGACTCCGGCTCCACCGGGTCCACCGGGTCCGAGGCCCTGGTCAGACCAGCGGCGGTGCCAGCCCGGCTCCGACCGGCGAATTGCGCACCACCTCGAACACCAGCACCAGCAGGAGGATCAGGGCCCAGCGCCGGGCCCCGACCGAGACCCTCGGTGACGGCCCGCCGGTCAGCGCGGCCCAACCCCAGCGCAGCCAGAGCACCGCCAGGACGCCGAACAGCAGCACCGCCGCGGCGTTGTCGTGCAGGGCGCCGGTGAGGTCCCCGTGGGTGAGCGCGTGGACACAGCGCAGGCCACCGCAGCCGGGGCACCACCAGCCGGTGGCGACCAGGAAGGGGCAGTCGGGGTAGTGCCCGGGGGCGTTCGGGTCCACCGCGGCGACGTAGGCGGAAGGGACGGCCACCGCCGCCAGCGCGGCCAGCGGCGGGCCCAGTCGGCGCAGTACGGGCGGCGGGGCGGAGGCGGTGGGGGCGGCGTTCACGCCCCGATTGTGCCCGCGCCGGGCCCGGACAGAACGAAACGGCGGGCGTGGCGCGCCCGCCGTTCGGTTGTGCGATATGGAGTACCGGTCGTCAGGCGGCGACGGCGGCGGCACGGGCCTCGAGGGCCGCCTTGCGGGCCGCGGTCTGCTCCTCGACCGACTTGTACACGTTGCTGCTCGCCTGCTGGCCCATCCCGGCCATCGCCATGGCCTTGCCGACGATGCCGCCGACCACGACGACCGCCAGACCGGCGCAGACCAGCAGCGGCGACGGCAGGATCATCGCGACACCCGCGATGCCGAAGCCGACGAAGGAGATGACGACGCCGGTCCAGGCGGCGGGGGTGTGGCCGTGTGCTGCTGCTGCCATCGATGGTGCTCCTAGGCTCTCGGGGCCCGGCCGGGCCTGCGGGGCCGCCGGCGGGTTGACGGGTTCCATTGTGCCGGGCCACACACGGGCGGCCCAAAGCGGGTGGCGGGTCTATCGCGTCACATGTGCTGTTCAGACAGCGGTGGGGTCCTCGCCGCGATCCAGGGCCTTCCACAGGTCGCCCGGTGTGTCGGTCCTCGCCGGCGCCTTGCGGGTGGGCGCCTCGTAGCGGCTGCCCATGGCGGGCCAGCCGCGGCCGTGGCGCAGGGTGATCAGCCCGGCCAGGGCCAGCAACAGCCCGCCGGCCAGGGCGACCCAGGGCCAGGCGGTGTGCGAGACCTCGGTGGCCGTCGAGCCGGCCAGCGCCAGCTTGCCTGAGGCGGCGGAGTCCAGGGCGGCGGAATCCGAGGCCCCGGCCAGCGAAGCGGCGGCCGCGCCGAGCCCGGCCAGCAGGGTCAGCGCGCCGACCGCGAGCCGGCCGACGCCGCGCACCGCGAACACCGCGACGGCTGCGGCCAGGCCCACCAGGGCCAGCCCGCCGGGCAGTTCGGAGATCTTGCCGCCGGTGACGGAGACGTCCAGGGTGCCGGCCCGGCCCTCGGCCCAGACCCGCCCGGCCGCGGTCAGCACCAGCACGGCGCTCAGCACGGTCAGCAGCAGCATCACGCCGAGGGTGCGGCGGCCGGGGGCGGCGGGGGCAGGGGTCTGGTCTGCAGCGGTCACCCGTCCACTATCCCCCGGCCGACGCCCGGGTCCGTACCCGGGGTGGGGAAGTCGTCCGTCCGCAGCACCACCGTCCGGCCGCCCAGCGGCAGGAACAGGTCGTTGCCGAACGGCACCCGCTCGGCCTCCCGGTACACCCCGCCCGCATCCGGCGCGGTGTGCACGGTGCAGACCGCCGCCGCCGGGTCGACCACCACGTACAGCGGCACCGCGCTCTCCGCGCAGGCCATCGTCCAGGCGTGGTCCCGGCCCGGGTGCGCCACCTCCAGCACCGCCTCGACGTCGGCCGCGCGGTACCGGCCCCGAGGGCCGCGGCCGGCCCCGGGGTCGAGCACCGCGAGGTCCGGGGCGATCGGACCGGGCGCGGCCGGGAAGTCGATCACCACACCGGAGAGCACCCGGCCGGGGCCGACCAGCTGCTCCCCGAGCTGCACGGCGGCGCCGAACACGATCGCCCAGCGCAGCTCGTCGTACGGCACCTCGGGCATCCCGTCCGCCTCCTCACGCCTCAGGACAGTTCCGGCCTCCGCAGCGTATTGGCGGTGGCGACGGCCCGCAGCACGGCGGCCGCCTTGTTGCGGCACTCGGTGTCCTCGCCGTGCGGGTCGGAGTCGGCGACCACACCGGCGCCCGCCTGCACGTACGCGGTGCCGTCGCGCAGCACCGCGGTCCGGATCGCGATGGCGGTGTCCGAGTCCCCGGCGAAGTCCAGGTAGCCGACGCAGCCGCCGTACAGGCCGCGCCGGGTGGGCTCCAGCTCCTCGATGATCCGCATCGCCCGGGGCTTGGGCGCGCCGGAGAGGGTGCCGGCCGGGAAACAGGCGGTCAGCACGTCGAAGGCGGTCCGCCCGGGGGCGACCCGGCCGGTGACGGTGGACACGATGTGCATCACGTGGCTGTAGCGCTCGATCTGCATGAAGTCGACCACCTCCACGCTACCCGGCTCGCAGACCCGCCCGAGGTCGTTGCGGCCGAGGTCGACCAGCATCAGGTGCTCGGCCCGCTCCTTGGGGTCGGCCAGCAGCTCGGCGGCCAGCGCCGCGTCCTCGTGCGGGGTGGCGCCGCGGTGCCGGGTGCCGGCGATCGGGTGCACCATCGCCTCGCCGTCGGTCACCTTGACCAGCGCCTCCGGGCTGGAGCCGACCACGTCGAAGCCGCCCTCGGCACCGCCGTCCGGCCCGGGGAAGCGGAACAGGTACATGTACGGGCTGGGGTTGGTGGTGCGCAGCACGCGGTAGACGTCCAGTGCCGAGGCCGGGCACGGCGCCTCGAAGCGCTGCGAGGGCACGACCTGGAAGGCCTCGCCGGCCCGGATCCGCTCCTTGACCTCCTCCACGGCGGCCCGGTAGGGCTCCCCGCCGAACGGCGAGCGCACTTCGCCGGGGCCGGCCGGGGTGAAGGTGGCCAGGCCCGGGTCGACCGGCTTGAGCAGGTCGACCTCCATCGCGTCCAGCCGGGCCACCGCGTCCGCGTAGGCCTCGTCCACACCGCTGGCCAGGTCGTTGTGGTTGACGGCGTTGGCGATCAGCAACACCGTGCCGTCCGCGTGGTCCAGCACCGCGAGGTCGGTGGCCAGCAGCATGGTCAGCTCGGGCAGCTTGAGGTCGTCCGGGTTGAGGTCGGGCAGCTTCTCCAGCCGGCGGACGATGTCGTAGCCGAGGTAGCCGACCAGGCCGCCGGTCAGCGGGGGCAGGCCGTCGTCGGCGTGTCGCGGGGTGTGCAGCGCCTCCAGGGCGGCGCGCAGCACCTGCAGCGGGTCGCCGGTGGTCGGGATGCCGACCGGCGGGGTGCCGAGCCAACGGGCGTTGCCGTCCTCGTCGGCGGTCAGCGCGGCGGCGCTGCGCACGCCGACGAAGGAGTAGCGGGACCAGCTGCGGCCCTGCTCGGCGGACTCCAGCAGGAAGGTGCCGGGACGCTCCTCGGCGAGGCTGCGGTACAGGCCGATCGGGGTGAGGCCGTCCGCGAGGAGCCTGCGGGTGACCGGGATCACCCGGGTGTCGACGGCGAGCTTGCGGAAGGCTTCGAGGTCCATGCGGGGCGGCACCTTCTGGAGTTGTGGACGGGGGTCGACGGGGGTCGGGGTCAGGAGAGCGGGAGCACGTCGGCGTCGAAGCAGGTGCGGTCGCCGGTGTGGCAGGCCGCGCCGGTCTGGTCGACCTTCACCAGCAGGGTGTCGCCGTCGCAGTCGAGCGCCACCGACTTGACCGCCTGGACGTGGCCGGAGGTGCCGCCCTTGACCCAGTACTCGCGGCGGCTGCGGCTCCAGTAGGTGCAGCGGCCGGTGGTGAGGGTGCGGTGCAGTGCCTCGTCGTCCATCCAGCCGAGCATCAGCACCTCGCCGGTGTCGTACTGCTGCGCGATGGCCGGGAGCAGGCCGTCCCCGGTGCGCTTGAGACGAGCGGCGATCGCGGGGTCGAGGGCGGTGGAGCCGGGGGCGGCGGGTGTGGTGGACATGCGGCCATTGTGTCAGTCCGGACTCGGCGGCCGGGCCGGGCGTCCGAGGGGCGGGCCGTACCGGACGAGTGGTTCGGGGACGGTCCGTTCGGGGCGATTTCGGTCAACCGCCTGCCGGGCCGGGCCCGGGTGGGCCATCCTCGTGGCCATGACCTCCGAGCAGCCGCCGCCCGCAGCCGCCGCCTCCCGTCCGCCCCGGGGCCTGGTGATCGCCGTCGTCGCCGTCCTGGCCGTACTGCTCGCGGTGGTGGCCACCGTGCTGCTCTGGCCGGAGGACGGGAAGCCGGCCGCGGCGCCGCCCCCACCCATCCCCACGGCCACCCCGACCCCGACCCCCACCCCCACGCCGACGCCCACCCCGACCAAGCCGCGACCGCCGTACGCCTTCTTCCCGGTGGGCACCTGCTTCGACCACCCCCAGCTGAGCCCGGCGATCACCAAGGCCGAGGAACGGCCCTGCACCGGCGACCACGACGGCGAGGTCATCGCCAACCTCGAACTCGCCGACGGACTGAGCGGCGAGATCCCGATCGCCCTCGCCATGCGGGACGGCTGCAAGGCGGCCGAGACCGCCGCCAAGGCCCGGCAGGCCGACGGAAAGACCTACTACCCGCGGCAGTTCGGCCCGGCCATGGTCAACTACCAGCAGGGCTGGCGGGATTACACCTGCACCCTGACCGCGAGCAACAAGCAGGGTGGCCCCAAGCTGACCGGCCGGCTCCACCCCTAGGCTGAGTCCATGTCGAACCACGCCCTCGCCGAGCGCCACCGTCTCGCCCAACTCCTCACCGCCGCCGGGCCCGACGCCCCCACCCTCTGCAGCGGGTGGACCACCCGGGACCTCGCCGCCCACCTGGTGATCCGCGAGCGCCGCGCCGATGCCGCGGCCGGCATCCGGGTCGGCGCCCTGGCCGGCTGGACCCAGCGCGTGCAGGACGGCTACGCCGAGCGACCCTACGAGGAGCTGGTCCGCCTCTTCCGCGCCGGGCCGCCGATGTACTCCCTGTTCGCCCTGCCCGGCGCCGACGAGGCTGCCAACACCATCGAGTACTTCGTCCACGCCGAGGACGTCCTGCGGGCCGGCGACGACTGGACCGCGCAGCCCGTCCCGCCCGGCCGCGCCGAAGCCCTCTGGCGCCGACTCCCCCTGATCGCCCGCCTGGAGGCGGGCCGCCGCTCCCCCGTCCGCCTCACCCTCAGCCGCCCCGACGGCCAGTCCCTCACCGTCGGCCCCTCCGGCGCCCCCACCGTGCGCCTCACCGGCGACCCCGGCGAACTGGTCCTCTTCGCCTACGGCCGCGGCGCCCGCACCACCCTCGCCGTCGACGGCGCCCCGGACGCCATCGAGGCCCTGCGGCACGTCCTGCCGCTGCCTGCGCGGTAGAGCAGAAGAAATTCAGATACGAAGGGCAGAAATCCCCGCGGCGCCCCTCCTCGCCCGAGGAGGGGCTGTGGTGGTGCCCCTCGACATGCGAGGGGCACCACCACTGAAAGCCGATGAACGACCCGAGAACGGCAGCGGGAAGACGGCCGGCCCGCCCCGGCGTCGACACGCCCGACCCGCGACTCGGCCCCGTCCCGGCTGCGGATGTCAGTCGCCGGGTGCAGACTCGCAGGTGGCCGGGGAGGGGCGCGTGCGCGCCCCCGCGGACCGCCCCGGTCACTCTCCGTCGAAGGGGCACCACCTCATGCTCACCACCGACTTCCCCATCGGCTCGCCCTGCTGGATCGACCTGGGCAGCCCGAACATCCCGGCCACCGCCGAGTTCTACGGCAAGGTCTTCGGCTGGACCTTCCAGGAGGTGCCCGAGGCCGGCGGCTACGGCTTCCTGCGACTGAACGGCAGGACGGTCGGCGCCGTCGGCAACCTCGACCAGGGTGCGCGGTCCGCCTGGACGACGTACTTCCTGACCGCCGACGCGGACGCCGCCGTCAAGGCGGCCGAGCAGGCCGGCGCCACCGTCCGCGTCCCGCCGACGGACGTGATGCAGGAAGGCCGGTTCGCGGCGCTCACCGACCCGCAGGGCGCCGAGTTCGCCATCTGGCAGGCCGGCAGCACCCGGGGCCTGGATGTCGTCTCCGAGGACAATGCGCTGTGCTGGTCCGAGCTGCACACCCAGGACCAGGACGGCGGCTCCACCTTCTACGGGTCCCTGTTCGGCTGGCGGGTGGAGAACTTCGAGCCGTCCCCGGGGATGAGCTACCGGGTGGTCTCCACCGCCGAGGGCGACCAGCGGCAGACCAGCTTCGGCGGCATCGCCCCGGTGATGCGCGAAGGCCAGCCCTCCGCCTGGACACCGTACTTCGCCGCCAACGACGTGGACGCGCTGGTCGCCAAGGCGACGGCGGCGGGCGGCTCGGTGCTGATGCCGGCCGCTGACATGGACAACGTCGGCCGGATCGCCTGGCTGGCGGACCCGAACGGCGCGCCGTTCGCCCTCATCAAGGGCGAGCCGCAGGAGTCCTGAGCACGCGCGAGGGCCCGCCGAACCGTACGGCGGGCCCTCCCGTGACGAACAGGTCAGCGGACCGGGTGCCCGGCCTCCCGCAGCGCGTTCTTGACCTCGCCGATCCGCAGGTCCCCGAAGTGGAACACGCTGGCCGCCAGCACCGCGTCCGCGCCCGCCTCGACGGCCGGCGCGAAGTCGCCGAGTTTGCCCGCCCCGCCGGAGGCGATCACCGGCACCGAGACGGCCTTGCGCACGGCGCGGATCATCTCCAGGTCGTAGCCGTCCTTGGTGCCGTCCGCGTCCATCGAGTTGAGCAGGATCTCGCCGGCCCCCAACTCGGCCGCGCGGCCCGCCCATTCGACCGCGTCCAGGCCGGTGCCCCGGCGCCCGCCGTGCGTGGTGACCTCGAAGCCGGACGGCGTCTCGGTGCCCTCGGGGCAGCGCCGGGCGTCGACCGACAGCACCAGCACCTGCCGCCCGAAGCGCTGGGCGATCTCGCGGACCAGCTCCGGCCGGGCGATGGCCGCGGTGTTGACGCCGACCTTGTCGGCGCCGGCCCGCAGCAGCTTGTCGACGTCCTCGACGGCGCGGATGCCGCCGCCGACGGTGAGCGGGATGAACACCTGCTCGGCGGTACGGCGGACCACGTCGTAGGTGGTCTCGCGGTCGCCGGAGGAGGCGGTGATGTCGAGGAAGGTCAGCTCGTCGGCGCCCTCGGCGTCGTAGAGCTTCGCCATCTCGACCGGGTCGCCGGCGTCGCGCAGGTTCTGGAAGTTGACGCCCTTGACCACCCGCCCGGCGTCCACGTCCAGGCAGGGGATGACTCGTACTGCGAGGGTCACGGCTGTTTGCCTTCCAGGGTCTTTGCCAGCCCGGCACGGTGCGCGTCGATCTCGACCTCGACCAGCATCCGGGAGTCGATCAGTCCCTCGACCACCACCATGGTGGCCGCCGGGCGTGCGGCGTCGAAGAGTTCGCGGTGGGCGCGGCCCACCTCCTCGGCGTCGCGGACGTGGGTGATGTACATCCGGGTGCGGACCACGTCGTCCGCGGTCAGACCGTACGCGGCCAGGGCCGTGAGCCCGACGCCGAACGCGGCGAGGGTCTGCCGGTACGGGTCGCCCTCGTGCTCGATCCGGCCGTCCACCCAGGCGGTGGAGCCGGCCACGTGCACGTGGTCACCCGCGGCGACCGCCCGGGAGTAGCCGAACTCCTCCTCCCAGGGGGAGAATCCGCCGACCCGACCACGAACGACCTCGCCGCGTACGATCCGACCATCCGTCATCCTGAAACCGCCTCCAGGGCCTCTTCGAGGGTGAACTTCTGCTCGTAGAGTGCCTTGCCCACGATGGCGCCCTCGACACCCTCGCCGACGAGCGTGGCGATGGCGCGCAGGTCGTCCAGCGAGGAGACGCCGCCGGAGGCGACCACCGGGCGGTCGGTGGCGGCGCAGACGTCGCGCAGCAGCTGCAGGTTGGGGCCGGTCAGGGTGCCGTCCCGGTTGACGTCGGTGACGACGTAGCGGGCGCAGCCCTCCTGATCGAGGCGCTCCAGCACGTCGAAGAGCTGGCCGCCGTCGCGGGTCCAGCCGCGGCCGCGCAGGGTGGTGCCGACCACGTCCAGGCCGACGGCGATCTTGTCGCCGTGCTCGGCGATGGCCTTGGCGACCCACTCGGGGGCTTCCAGGGCGGCGGTGCCGAGGTTGACCCGGGTGCAGCCGGTGGCGAGGGCGCGGGCGAGCGACTCGTCGTCGCGGATGCCGCCGGACAGCTCGACCTTGATGTCCAGCCGACCGGTGACCTCGCGCAGCAGCTCGTAGTTGGTGCCGGTGCCGAAGGCGGCGTCGAGGTCGACCAGGTGCAGCCACTCGGCGCCGGCGTTCTGCCAGGCGAGGGCGGCGGCCAGCGGCTCGCCGAAGGAGGTCTCGGTGCCGGAGGCGCCCTTGACCAGGCGGACGGCCTGGCCGTCCCGGACGTCGACGGCGGGAAGCAGTTCGAGGCGGCTCATCAGTTACACAACTCTCAGACGGTCAGAGGGTGTTGACCCAGTTGGTCAGCAGGGCGGCGCCGGCGTCACCGGACTTCTCGGGGTGGAACTGGGTGGCCCACAGCGGGCCGTTCTCGACGGCGGCGACGAACGGCTGGCCGTGGGTGGCCCAGGTGACCAGCGGCGGGTTGATCCGCGCGCTGTGGGTCTCCAGCTCCCAGTGCCGCACCCCGTAGGAGTGCACGAAGTAGAAGCGGGTCTCCGGGTCCAGGCCGGCGAACATCCGGCTGCCCTCGGGCGCGTCCACGGTGTTCCAGCCCATGTGTGGGACGACGGGGGCGTCCAGCGGCTCGACGGTGCCCGGCCACTCGTCGCAGCCGGCCGTCTCCACGCCGTGCTCGACCCCCTTCTCGAAGAGGATCTGCATGCCGACGCAGATGCCCATGACCGGGCGGCCCCCGGCGAGCCGGCGGCCGATGATCCAGTCCCCGCGGACCGACTTCAGTCCGCGCATGCAGGCCTCGAAGGCGCCCACGCCGGGGACGAGCAGGCCGTCCGCGGCCATCGCGGTGTCGTAGTCGGAGCTGACCGTGACGTTCGCCCCGGTCCGTTCCAGGGCGCGCTGCGCGGAGCGGAGGTTGCCGGAGCCGTAGTCGAGGACGACGACGTTCTTGCCCATGTTCAGGTGTCCAGTCTCTCTACGGCGGGTCTACAGGCGCATGAGGCCGGAGCCCAGGCACATCACGGAGCCGATGGCCAGCACCAGGATGACGCCCTTCGGCAGCTTCTGCTTCCAGAAGGAGATCACTCCGCCGGCCAGGAAAAGGCCGACGAAGAGGAGGATCGTCGCGGTCTTGTTCACAGCGCACCCTTGGTCGACGGGAGGATTCCGGCCGCGCGCGGGTCGCGCTCGGCGGCGTAGCGCAGCGCCCGGGCCAGCGCCTTGAACTGGCACTCCACGATGTGGTGCGCGTTGCGCCCGTACGGGACGTGCACGTGCAGCGCGATCTGGGCCTGGGCCGTGAAGGACTCCAGGATGTGCCGGGTCATCGTGGTGTCGTAGCTGCCGATCATCGGCGCCATGCCCTCGGGCTCGGTGTGCACCAGGTAGGGCCGGCCGGAGAGGTCCACGGTGACCTGGGCGAGCGACTCGTCCAGCGGCACCGTGCAGTTGCCGAAGCGGTAGATGCCGACCTTGTCGCCGAGCGCCTGCTTGAAGGCGGCGCCGAGTGCGAGGGCGGTGTCCTCGATGGTGTGGTGGGTGTCGATGTGCAGGTCGCCGTCGGTCTTGACGGTGAGGTCGAACAGACCGTGCCGACCGAGCTGGTCGAGCATGTGGTCGTAGAACCCGACGCCCGTCGAGATGTCGGTCTTGCCGGTGCCGTCGAGGTCTATCTCGACCAGGACGGAGGTCTCCTTGGTGGTGCGCTCGACGCGTCCGATGCGGGACATACGGGGTTACAGCTCCTTGATCACGGTGCGGACGGCGTCCAGGAAGGCGTCGTTCTCGGCCGGCGTGCCGGCGGTGACGCGCAGCCACCCGGGGACGCCGTTGTCACGGACCAGGACACCCTGGTCGAGGATGGCCTGCCAGACGGCGTGGGTGTCGGCGAAGCGGCCGAACTGGACGAAGTTGGCGTCCGAGTCGGTGACCTCCAGACCCGTTCCGCGCAGCGCGTCGACCAGCCGGTCGCGCTCTTCCTTGAGCCGGCCGACGTACCCGAGCAGGGTGTCGGTGTGCTCCAGGCAGGCCAGCGCGGTGGCCTGGGTGACGGCCGACAGGTGGTACGGCAGGCGCACCAGCTGGACGGCGTCCACCACCGCCCGGTCGGCGGCCAGGTAGCCCAGGCGCAGCCCGGCGGCGCCGAAGGCCTTGGACATCGTGCGGCTGACCACCAGGTTGGGGCGGCCCTCGATCAGCGGCAGCAGCGAGGCGCGGTGCGAGAACTCGACGTACGCCTCGTCCACCACCACCAGGCTGGGCCGGGCGGCCTGCGCGGCCTCGTAGAGCCGCAGCACGGTCTCGGCCTCGACGGCGGTGCCGGTCGGGTTGTTCGGCGAACAGATGAACACCACGTTCGGCCGGTGCTCGGCGATCGCGGCGAGGGCGGCGTCCACGTCGATGGTGAAGTCGTCGCTGCGGGGGCCGGAGATCCAGGCGGTGCCGGTGCCCCGGGAGATCAGCGCGTGCATCGAGTACGAGGGCTCGAAGCCCAGCGCGCTGCGGCCGGGGCCGCCGAAGGTCTGCAGCAGCTGCTGGAGCACCTCGTTGGAGCCGTTGGCGGCCCAGACCTGCTCACGTACGACCGGGAAGCCGGTGGTGCGGGTCAGGTAGCCGGCCAGGCCCTCGCGCAGCTCGACCGCGTCCCGGTCGGGGTAGCGGTTGAGGTTGCGGGCGGCCTCGGCGACGCGCTCGGCGATCCGGGCCACCAGCTCCTCGGGGAGCGGGTAGGGGTTCTCGTTGGTGTTCAGCTGGACGGGTACGTCCAACTGCGGTGCGCCGTACGGGGACTGGCCGCGCAGCTCGTCCCGGATCGGGAGATCGTCGATACGAATGGTCACGCGCCCGGCACCGTCCAGTCGAAGCGAGCCTTGATCGCGTCCCCGTGCCCGGGGAGATCCTCGGCGTTGGCCAGGTTGACCACGTGCGCGGCGACGTCCGCCAGCGCGTCCCGGTCGTACTCGACGACCTGGACGCCGCGCAGGAACGTCTGCACCGACAGCCCGGAGGAGTGGCAGGCGCAGCCGCCGGTCGGCAGCACGTGGTTGGAGCCGGCCGCGTAGTCGCCCAGCGAGACCGGGGTCCAGCGGCCGATGAAGATCGCGCCGGCGTTGACCACCCGGGCGGCGACCGCGTGCGGGTCGCGGGTCTGGATCTCCAGGTGCTCGGCCGCGTACGCGTTGACCACGGCGAGGCCCTGGGTCAGGTCGTCGACCAGGATGATGCCGGACTGCCGGCCGCCGAGCGCCTCGGCGACCCGCTCGCTGTGCTTGGTCTTCGCGACCTGCACGGCGAGCTCGGCCTCGACCGCATCGGCCAGCGCCGGGGAGTCGGTGACCAGCACCGAGCCGGAGGTCGGGCCGTGCTCGGCCTGGCTGATCAGGTCGGCGGCCACGTCGCTCGGCAGCGCGCTGTCGTCGGCGAGGACGGCGATCTCGGTCGGGCCGGCCTCGGAGTCGATGCCGATCCGGCCGGCGAACAGCCGCTTGGCGGCGGCCACGTAGATGTTGCCGGGGCCGGTGACCATGGTGACCGGGGCGCACTCCTCGGTGCCCAGGGCGAACATCGCCACCGCCTGGGCGCCGCCGACCGAGTAGACCTCGTCGACGCCGAGCAGCGCGCAGGCCGCCAGGATGGTCGGGTGAACCCGGCCGTCGAACGCCTTCTGCGGCGGGGAGGTGACCGCGATGCCCTGGACGCCCGCCTCCTGGGCCGGCACCACGTTCATCACCACGGAGGACGGGTAGACCGCCAGCCCGCCCGGCACGTACAGGCCGACCCGCTCGACCGGCACCCAGCGCTGGGTGACCGTGCCGCCCGGCACCACCTGGGTGGTGTGCCCGGTGCGGCGCTGGTCCGCGTGCACGGCGCGGGCCCGGCGGATGGACTCCTCCAGCGCGGCCCGCACCTTCGGGTCCAGCGTCTCCAGGGCCTCGGTCAGCTGCTCGGCCGGGACACGGGTCGACTCCAGCCGGACGCCGTCGAAGCGCTCGGTGATCTCGATCAGCGCCGCGACCCCACGATGGCGTACGTCCTCGGCGATCGGCCGCACCTTCTCCAGCGCGGCCGCCACGTCGAACTCGGCACGGGGCAGCAGGTCACGCGGGTCGTCGAGCGAGCCGCGGAGGTCGATTCGAGAGATCACGCCACCCAGTGTAAGGAGTGGCCGGAATCGCTGGTCCCACATTTCAGTCCGTGATACGAAAGGCGAGACGACCGGGTGACGGGGGAAACCATGGCGGAATGCGCTCCGGAGAGCTGGACCGACACCGAGCGGGAGCTCTGGGAGGCCTTCCGCCAAGGGGATGTCTTCGACCGGCGGAGTGGCCAAACCGACATCGACGACCCCTACGGGGACGCCGCGTGGGGGCCCGGGCGGACGGTCAGCGCCGAGGCGCTCGCCCACCTGCTGCTGGCCGGCCCGGAGGCGGCGCCCGGGCGGGTCGCCTCGCTGCGGATGAGCGGGGTGACGGTCACCGGCGCGCTCAACCTGGCCGGCGGCCGGATCCAGCAGTACGTCGAGCTGCGCGGCTGCCGCTTCGAGCACAAGGTCCTGATCTCGGAGGCCGAGGCCAGCACCATCCGCATGGTCGACTGCCTGGTCCCCCGGCTGGAGGCGTCCCGGCTGTCCACCACCGGCGACCTCCACCTGGCCCGCTGCCGGGTCCCGGAGGGCATCCGGCTCACCGACGCCAAGATCGGCACCGACCTGCTGCTGAACCTGGCGGTGATCGGCTGCGACCGCTTCGGCCGGGCGCTGTCCGCCGACGGGATGACCGTCCACCAGGACTTCGAGGCCGAACGCATCGAGGTCCGGGGCGAGTTGAGCATCCGAACGGCCCGAATAGGCGGCCGGCTCTCGCTGCGCGGCGCCCAGCTGCACGCCGACCCGCAGAACCGCGTCTGCCTGAACGCCGTGCGGATCGTCGTCGGCCACACCCTCTACCTGACCAGCTCCGCCGACGGCGGCTGGTACGGCTCCCGCAGCTACTACGGCTCCGGCTACGGCCAGAGCCCCCCGCCCGGCGCCCCCAGCACCCCCTTCCGCGCCCACGGCCAGGTCCGGCTGTCCGACGCCCGCTTCGAGGCCGCCTGCCTGATCTCCGGCGAGTTCCACCTGGAAGGTGACGACGAGCTGTCGCTGCGCCGCATCCACACCCCCGAGCTGCGCTTCACCTGCCGGATCCGCCCCACCGGCACCGTCTCACTCTCCCGCGCCCGGGTCGGCAACCTGGTCGACGTCCCGGAGGCCTGGCCGCGCGGCAAGCACCTGGGACTGACCGGCTTCGTCTACGAGAACCTGCGCCCGGTCCGGCCCTTCACCGTGCAGCAGCGGATCGCCTGGCTGGAGGGCTCGTCGGTGGACTTCCAGCCGGAGTCCTACGAGCAGCTCGCCGCGGCCCTGCGCCGCGACGGCGCCGACGACGACGCCCGCGAGGTGCTGTACGCCAAGCAGCGCCGCCGCCGCCGGACCCTGCCGCTGCCCGCCCGGATCTGGGGCCGGGTCCAGGACGTCACCGTCGGTTACGGCTACCGCCCCGGCCGGGCGGGCCTGTGGCTGCTGCTCGCGTGGGCGCTCGGCAGCATATGGTTCGCCACCCACCAGCCGGATCCGCTCAAGGCCGACGAGCGCCCGCACTGGGACGCGGTGCTGTACACCCTCAACCAGCTGCTGCCGATCGTCGACCTCAACCAGGGCGCCTGGAACCCCGGCGGGATCTCCCAGTGGATCTCCGCCGGGCTGGTGGTGGTCGGCTGGCTGCTCGCCTCCACGGTGGTGGCGGGCGCCACCCGGCTGCTCCAGCGCGGCTGAGCCCCTCGCCCCCGACGCCGTCGACCCCATCGACGGCGCCTACGGCGTTAACCGGGCGACAAAGCCCGGGCCCGGGGCAGCCAACTGTTGTCAATTTCATCAGCATTCCTTACTGTTCCGGGCATTTCGCCCGAATGTCGGTGGCGGGCGGTACGGTCGCCTGGTGATCGTGACGCAGGCGTACCGCTTCGCGCTCGACCCGATGGAACGTCAGGTCGGTGCGTTGCTGCGGCATGCCGGGGCAGTTCGGGTGGCGTACAACTGGGCGCTCGCGCGGGTCAAGGCGAACCTGTCCCAGCGGGAGGCGGAGAAGTCCTACGGCATCGAGGACCTCACGCCCTCCTTCGGCTGGTCGATGTACTCCCTGCGCGAGGCGTGGAACCAGGCCAAGGGCGACGTCGCGCCGTGGTGGGCGCAGTGCTCCAAGGAGGCGTACGCCACCGGCTTGGACCAGCTCGCCACGGGGCTGAGGAATTGGTCCGACTCCAGGAACGGCGGGCGCAAGGGTCGCCCGATGGGTTTCCCGCGCTTCAAGTCGAAGCACAAGGCCGTCAAGTCGTGCCGGTTCACCACCGGCGTCATCCGCCTGGAGGGGCGCACGCACGTCGTGCTGCCCGTGCTCGGCCGGATCAGGACCCACGAGTCCACCCGCAAGCTGGCCCGCAGGATCGAGAACGGCACCGCGAGGATCAAGTCCGCGACCGTACGTCTGGACGCCGGACGCTGGTACGTCTCGTTCTCGGTCGAGGTCGAGCGGAGCGACCCCACGCCGAGGCGGCCGGACGCGGTGATCGGCGTCGATCTCGGCGTGAAGACCCTCGCGGTGTTCTCCGACGGCCGCCCCGCCGCTGGGAACCCGAAACACTACGACCACGCCCAGAAGAAACCGCGCCGCCTGTCCCGCACCGCCTCCCGACGCGCCGGGCCCGATCACCGCACGGGTCGGCAACCCTCGAAGCGATGGCTGCGCGCCAACGACCAGCGCAACAAGGTCCACCACCGCATCGCCAACCTGCGCCGCGACGGCCTCCACAAACTCACCACCGAACTCGCCAGCGAGTACGGCACGATCGTGGTCGAGGACCTCAACGTCGCCGGGATGGTGAAGAACCGCAGGCTCGCCCGGGCCGTGTCCGACGCCGGATTCGGCGAGATCCGCCGCCAACTCGCCTACAAGACCGCCTGGAACGGCGGCCGGCTCGAAGTCGCCGACCGCTGGTTCCCCAGCTCCAAGACGTGCTCCCACTGCCAGGCAGTGAAACCCAAACTGCCTCTACGGGTACGTACGTTCACCTGTGGACACTGCGGGCTCATCATCGACCGCGATGAGAACGCCGCGCTCAACCTCGCTTCCCTCGTGAAGCGCCACGTCGCCGGGAGTGGCCCGGAGACGCGAAACGGACGTGGAGCCGACCGTAAGACGGGACCTGGTCCCGCCGCCGGCTGCGAAGCGTCTACCTCGCACCGGCCCTCCAGACCGGATCAGACGAGGACCTTTGCCCCGTGATGGGCAAATCCCTGAGATTCACTGTCTCTCAAGGAACGGAACTACGCTGTCGGCCGTGACAGAACGGCTGCCGCTCTTCCCGCTGAACACCGTGCTCTACCCGGGCCTCGTGCTGCCCCTGAACGTCTTCGAGGAGCGCTACCGCCGTCTCGTCGCCGACCTGCTCGAACAGCCCGACGACGCGCCGCGCCGCTTCGGCGTGCTCGCCATCAAGGACGGCCGGGAGGTCGCCCCGGTCAGACCCGAGGAGGGCCCGGCCGGCCCGCTCGACGGCCTGGGCACCGCCACCGGCGACCCGCTGGAGGCGCTGTTCCACATCGGCTGCGTCGCCGACGTCTCCTCCGTCCAGGAGCAGCCCGACGGACGCTACGAGCTCCTGGTCACCGGCACCACCCGGTTCCGGCTGCGCTCGGTGGACGTCACCGGTCCGTACCTGACCGGCGAGATCGAGCCGATCGAGGAGCAGTCCGGCGAGGGCTCCGGCGCCCTCGCCTCCGAGGTCGAGCGGGCGTTCCGGGTCTACCAGAAGCGCCTGGCCGGAGCCAAGGAGGCCACCACCGTGGGCCGCCCGCAACTGCCCGACGACCCCCAGGTGCTCTCCTACCTGGTCGCCGCCGCCTCGGTGTTCGAGACCCCGGTCAAGCAGCAGCTGCTCGCCTGCCCCGACACCGCCCAGCGGCTGCGCACCGAACTCGACCTGCTGCGCCGGGAGAGCGCCGTCCTCAGCTGGCTGCCCTCGCTCCCCGCGGTCGACCTCACCCGCCAGTCCTTCAGCCCCAACTGACCCAGGACCCCCGTATGGCCAAGAAGCCCAGGAAGGGCGGCCAGGGCACCCCGGCCACCGTCGCCCTGGAGACCGCCGCCGTCGCCTTCACCGTCCACGCCTACGAGCACGACCCGGCCGCCGCCTCCTACGGCGGCGAGGCCGCCGAGGCCCTGGGCGTCGCCCCCGAGCGGGTCTACAAGACCCTGGTCGCCGACGTGGACGGCACCCTCACCGTCGGGGTGGTCCCGGTCGCCGGCCAGCTCGACCTCAAGGCCCTGGCCGCCGCCGTCGGCGGCAAGCGCGCCGCCATGGCCGACCCGGCCGCCGCCGAGCGCAGCAGCGGCTACGTCCTCGGCGGCATCTCCCCGCTCGGCCAGCGCCGCCCGCTGCGCACGGTGGTCGACGCCAGCGCCCTCGGCCACCTCACCGTCTACGTCTCGGCGGGCAGGCGGGGCCTGGAGGTCGAGCTGGCCCCCGCCGACCTGATCGCCCTCACCCGGGCCCACACGGCCGAGATCGCCCGCTGAGGGCCCGGGAAACGGCACGAGGCGGAAGGCCCGGCCCGTACCGGACCGCCGACCTTCCGCCTCGCCCTAGAACTCGGCCCTGCCGAGAGGACCTCAGCCCTTCCCGCGCTCCCGCGCTGCCGCGTCCGCCGGAGCCACCCCCGCCGAGGGAGCCGCGGGGGGAGCCTCAGGGGCCCCGTACGTCCCCGCCGGAGCCCCCCAGTACGGCGGCGGGTCCTCCTCCCGCTTGCCGAACGCCGCGGACAGCGCCAGCAGCACCACCATCGCCACCATCGGCCACACCAGCAGCGCCCCCAGCGCCCCCAGGTCGATGCTCGCGTCGAAGTGCCCGCCGTTGCCGACCCGCCGGGCCTCCGCGATCAGGTGGTCGCTGGGCCCGAGCCAGCGTCCGATCCGCCAGGCACCGATCGACCCGAGCAGTCCGCCGACGGCCAGCCCCAGTGCGACCGCGATGCCGCCGCCGCGCTTGCGGGTCACCAGGAAGGCCCCGAGCGCCGTCACGATCCCGGCGCCCAGCCCGATCAGCACGAACACCGCGTCGGCGCCCGCCCGCTGCTCGCCCTCGGGGTCCGCGTAGAGGATCCGGTCGCCGTCCACCAGCAGCGGCACCTTCGGCGCCAGCCAGGCCCACAGCCCGGCCATCGCCAGTCCGACCAGCAGGCAGACGACCACGACGCCCGCCCCGATCCGCAGTTCCGCCAGCAGCGGGTGCTCCACCACGGGCGGGGCCTCCGGCATACCCGGGGGCGGCTCCTCGTCCGAGACCGGCGGCGGCGCGAACGGGTCGGGCACGGCACCCGGCTCCGCCTCCACGTCGGCGTGGGCGGGATCCGGAGGTGTGTTCGGTACGGTCACAGGCCCCATCGTTTCACGACGGCCGCCCGAACGGCCCCACCGCCCGGGCATCGGCGACAGGCCCTACCGCGCGACCGCCCGCCGGTAGGCCCAGGTGGCCAGAGCCAGCGACACCACGCCGACCCCCGCGCAGACTCCCAGGTCCGCCGCGACCATCGCCCAGTCCGGGTCCGGCGCGAAGGTCCGGGCGAAGGCCTCCACCCCGTACGTCGAAGGCAGCAGGTCACGCAGCCACAGCACCGGCTGCGGCAGGTGGTCCACCGGCAGCACGCCCAGCAGCAGGGCCGCCGACATGCCGAGCTGCCCCAGCATCGTCGCGATCTCCTGCCGCGGCGCCAGCAGCCCGCAGGCCGCGCCCAGCCCGGACAACGCGGCCCCGGCCAGCGGCACGACCGCCAGCAGCACCCACAGCTGCCCCAGCGGCAGTCCGAACATCACCGCGCCGATGCCCGCCGTGACCAGCGTCCCCGGCAGGGTGAACGAGGCGTACGCGCCGGCCGCGCCGAGCACCACCGAGGCGGCCGGCACCGGCAGCGTCCCGTAGTGGTCCAGGCCCCCGGTGGCCCGCAGCTTCCCGAAGTACTGGGCGAGCAGGTTGAGCGCGACGAAGGCCACCACCAGCACGCTCGACCCGGCGACCACCGACCGCGCCGCCGAGGTCTGCCCGGCGTCCACGACGCCCCGCATCATCACCAGGATGCCGACGGACTGGAAGGTCGCCACGAACAGCAGCGGGATCCGCGCCACCTTGGCCCGGGCCAGCTGCGCCCGGTACACCGCGGCGAGCGAGGGCAGCAGCCGGGCGGCGGGGGCCAGCGGGGCGGGCCCGGCCGTCGACCGGTCGGTCCGCGGGGGCACCGAGAGCAACGTCACTTGGCCAGACCTCCGTGGCGGCCGCCCAGCTTGAGGTAGGCGTCCTCAAGGCTCGGGGTGGCGAGGGTGAAGTCGTCGAGGGCGGCGAAGGCCGGGCCGGTGGTGACGGCGGCGACCAGTTCGCGGGCCTGCTCGGGGGTGGTGCGGACGGTCCAGCGGCGCCCGGTGCGCTCGGCCCGTTCGGCCAGCGCGGCGACGGCGGGCACGCCGACCGGCGCCTCGTCCCGCCAGACCAGGTCCAGCCGGACGTCGCCGTCCACCAGCGCCTTGAGCCCGCCGGGCGTGTCGCAGGCGATCACCCGGCCCTCGTCCACCACGGCGACCCGGTCGAGCACGGTCTCCGCCTCGATCACGTTGTGGGTGACCAGCAGCACCGTCGTCCCGCGCTCGGCCCGCCGCCGGTCCACGGCCGACCAGACGGCCCGCCGGGCGACCGGGTCCATGCCCGTCGTCGGCTCGTCCAGGACGAGCAGCGGCCGCTCCCCCACCAGGGTGGCCGCGAAGCACGCGAGCCGCCGCTGCCCACCGGAGAGCTTGGCCAGCGGCCGTGCGGCGATCGGCTCCAGCCCGAGTTCGGTGAGCACCTCCGCCGCCTCGGCCCGGGCCTGCGCCCGGGTGAGGCCGCGCAGCCGCCCGGTGGTCTCGGCGGCCAGCACCACGGTCAGTTCGTCCAGCGCGGTGGACTCCTGCCCGAGGTAGCCGAGCAGCCGGGCGGCCCGCTCCGGGTGCCGCACGATGTCGTGCCCGAGCAGTTCGACCGAGCCGGAGTCCGGCCGCAGCAGCCCGGTGAGCTGGCGCACCAGCGTGGACTTCCCGGCCCCGTTGGGTCCGAGCAGCCCGAAGATCTCACCCTGCCGGACGGCCAGGCTGATCCCGTCGTTGGCCCGGACCTCGGTGGCGGCGGCGCCGCGACCGGTGCGGTAGGTGCGGACCAGGTCGCGCACGGCGACGCACGGCGGGGTGTCCTGGGGTGCTCGCCCGGCCGTCTCGTTCACGACCGGAGACTCTACGCGCTCACACGGGCGAACCGGACAAGGGGGCCTGATCGCCGGAAACCACCGGGACGCCCTAGTCGTCCACCACCATGGAGCCGCCCGGCACCCGGGCCGCCAACTCCTTCCAGAAGCCCGCCCGGATGGCGTAGCGGTCGTGTTCGTCGATCTGGTCGTCCTTGTGCGCGAGCAGCCCGAAGCGGGCCGCGTAGCGCAGCAGCTCGCCGTCGACCCGGTGCGGGATGCGCGGGTAGTCGGGCCAGAGCAGGGTGAGCCGTTCGAGGTCGCCGAGCCGGTCGCTCCAGCGCCGGGCGAAGACCTGCCCGACCTCGTGGGCGTCGCCGCCGATCGAGGTGATGTCCTCCTCGCGGTCGGCCCAGCGCTGCTCGGCGGTGGTCAGCTGGGCCAGGGTCGGCAGGCCGTCCCCGGCGGTGACGGACGGCTCCGGCGCGGGCCGGTCCACCCAGCCCCGGTCGGAGGACCACCGCAGTACCGGCCCGCCGGCGGCGGAGCCGTTGACGTGCCCGTTCGCCGCCGGGGTGACCGACGCGACGGAGGCGACCCGCCCGGCCAGGTCCTTCGGCGTGGGCACCACCCGCAGCGCCGCGGCCGGCTGCGGCCGCCCGTTCGCGGCGGGCGCCTCGGGCGCCGGGGCACCGGCGGCCGGGTGGACCACCGGCGGCACCACGGTCGGCAGCGAGGCGGGCGGGGCGGCGAGGATCTTGGCGATCTCCTGCCGGGCGCCGCCCGCCCCGGGCGCCGGGAACACGGTGGAGTTGTCCCGCAGCGAGAAGGACCCCTCGATCCACTCGCGGTCCAGCACCCGCCGTTCGTCGGCCTCGCCGACCAGGTCCTCGGACTGGTTGAAGTCCCCGTCGGCGGCCTGCAGCGCCCACAGGTGCACGGCCACCCCGTGCTCCTTGGCGGTCATCATCCCGGGCAGCAGGTCCCCGTCCCCGGTGATCAGTACGACGTCCGCGCAGGCCCGGTTGCGGGCCAGCTCGGAGAGTTCGGCGTGCATCGCGGCGTCCACACCCTTCTGCACCCAGCGCCCCTCGGCCCGGGTGAGGGCGCCCAGCCGAACGGTGACCCGGGGAAGGACGCGCAGCCGCCGGTGCTCGGGCATCGGGCGGCGGTCGGGGGCGGCGTCGAACCAGTAGATCCGCAGCAGCGGCAGCCCGGTCTCGGCCTCCGCGCGCTCCCGCAGGGCGCTGATCAGCGCGGTGTGGTTCACGGTGACCTTGGAGCGGGAGGGGTCACCGGCGAGCAGGCTGGCGGCGGCGCCCAGCAGGTATCCGGCGTCCACCAGGACGACACAGCGGTCCATCTGCGCACCTCTTTCCGCTCGCCCTCGAAGGTCGGTCAGGGTGGGCGGTCCGCCCGTCGTCCGGGCGTGGTGGGGTGAGGGGCCCCCGGTGGCCGCCCGATCGTTGGGTCACCTTTTCCCCCAGGTTCGCGCCCCGAACCTCGGCAGATGTCCCGGTCCCGCAACAGCCGCCCCAATGAGTCGCAAAGAAACACGAAGGCGGGCCCTGATCAACGACAGGGCCCGCCAAACGTCACGGCCGGTTGTTCCGGGTCAGCCCCCGGGCACGGCCGGGTGTCAGCCCTTGAGCTCGGCGGCGACCAGCTCGGCCAGCTGGACGGCGTTGAGCGCGGCGCCCTTGCGCAGGTTGTCGTTGGAGACGAACAGCGACAGGCCGTTCTCCACGGTCTCGTCCACCCGGATGCGGCCGACGTAGCTCGGGTCCCGGCCGGCCGCCTGCAGCGGGGTCGGGATCTCGGACAGCTCGACGCCGGGGGCGCCGGTGAGCAGCTCGACGGCGCGCTCGGGGCTGATCGGGCGCTCGAAGCGGGCGTTGATCTGGAGCGAGTGACCGGAGAAGACCGGCACGCGCACGCAGGTGCCGGAGACCTTCAGAGCAGGGATGTCGAGGATCTTGCGGCTCTCGTGGCGGAGCTTCTGCTCCTCGTCGGTCTCATTGGAGCCGTCCTCCACGACGGCGCCGGCCAGCGGCACCACGTTGAAGGCGATCGGCCGCTTGTAGACCTTGGGCTCGGGGAACTCGACGGCGCCGCCGTCGTGGGCCAGCGCGGCGGCGCCGTCCACGACCTTGGCGGCCTGGTCCTGCAGCTCGGCGACGCCGGCCACACCGCTGCCGGAGACGGCCTGGTAGGTGGAGACGACGAGCGCGGCCAGACCGGCCTCCTCGTGCAGCGGGCGCAGCACGGGCATGGCGGCCATGGTGGTGCAGTTCGGGTTGGCGATGATGCCCTTGGGGCGGTCGGCGATGGCCTCGGGGTTGACCTCGGAAACCACCAGCGGGACCTCGGGGTCACGGCGCCAGGCGGAGGAGTTGTCGATGACGACGGCACCGGCCGCGGCCACCTTGGGGGCCAGGGCCTTGGAGGTGGAGCCGCCGGCCGAGAAGATCACGATGTCCAGGCCGGTGTAGTCGGCCGTGGCCGCGTCCTCGACGGTGACCTCGGTGCCCTGCCAGGGCAGCGTGCGCCCGGCCGAGCGGGCCGAGGCGAACAGCCGCAGCTGCTCCACCGGAAAGTTGCGCTCCGCCAGGATCTCGCGGACCACGCCGCCGACCTGGCCGGTGGCCCCGACAATGCCGATCTTCATTCCGACTACTCCTCTGATGGTGCTGTCTACAGCCGCACTCTGCCCATCATGCCTTGTCACGCGGGTGGGGCGACCTGCTGTTCCACGGTGTGAGAGGCGCCCCGGACAGACCCTATTGGTCCAGACCATTCGCGAGCTCAAGCGCGGCCGCGACCTCCGCCTCCCCGGCCGGCAGCAGCGGCAGCCGCACGTCCGGGGTCGGGATCCGGCCCTGGGCGTGCAGTACGCCCTTGGTCACCGTCGGGTTCGGCGCGGCGAACGCGGACAGCGCCAGAGCGGTCAGCCGGTGCCCGAGCGCCCGCGCCCGCTCGACGTCCCCGGCCCGCCAGGCCTCGTACAGCTCGACGAAGCGGCCGGTCGCCAGGTGCGCGGAGGCGAGGATGCCGCCGGCCGCGCCGATCGCCAGCATCGGCGCCAGGAAGCCGTCCTCCCCGGTGAGGACCGCGAACCCCCCGGGGGTGTCGGCGAGCAGCTCGGCGGCCGCCTGGTCCAGCCCGCCGGTCGCGTACTTGACGCCCACCACGCCGTCGATCGCGGCCAGTTCGCGCAGCGCGGCGGTGGAGAGCTGCTGCCCGGTGCGGTACGGGATGTGGTAGACGACCAGCGGCAGCGGGCTGCTCGCGGCCAGCGCCCGGAAGTGCGCCACCGTGCCGGCCTCGCCCGCCCGGACGAAGGACGGCGTGGTGACCAGTGCCGCCGCCTGCGGCACCCGCTCACCGAGCGCGGCCAGCGCCTCGCCGACGGCCCGGGTGTCGCCGCCGGAGGCGCCGACGATCAGCTGCGCCCCGCGCGCGGCGCAGACGGCGGCCGTGACGTCCACCACCACGTCCCGCTCCTCGGCGGTCAGTGCGGCGGGCTCGCCGGTGGTGCCGAGCGCGACCAGCCCGGCCGCCCCGGCGTCCAGGACCTCGTACGCGAGCTTCTCCAGCGCGTCGAGGGCGACCGAGCCGTCGGCGGCGAAGGGGGTGATCAGGGGGACGTAGATGCCCTTGAGTTCCATGTCCACGATCCTGCGGCCGACGGATAGCGCAGGTCCAGTTCACATTTCCGACGCTTCTCGTAAGCTGAGCCGATGCTCGACGTCCGACGCCTGCGCCTGCTGCGCGAACTCGCCCACCTCGGCACCATCGCGGCCGTCGCCGAGGCGCTGTCCTTCAGCCCTTCGGCGGTGTCCCAGCAGTTGTCCGTCCTGGAGAAGGAGGCGGGCGTCCCGCTGCTGGAGCGCACCGGGCGGCGGGTCACCCTCACCCCGGCCGGGCTGGGCCTGGTCCGCCACGCCGAGTCCGTGCTCGCCCTGCTGGAGCAGGCGGGCGCCGAACTCGCCCACGCCAAGCGGGGGTTGGCCGGACCGCTGCGGATCGGAACCTACCCCTCGGCGGCCCGCGCGATCATCCCGGCGGTGCTCGCCGAGCTGGCCTCCTGGCACCCGGGGCTGGAGCCGATGGTCACCGAGGTCGACCCGGCCGCCGTCGGCGCGGCGCTGCGCGCGGGCGAGCTGGACGTCGCGCTGGTCCACGAGTACGACCTCGTCCCGGCCGACCCGGAACCCGGCCTCGCGGTCACCCGTCCGGTCTTCACCGAGCCGATGTACCTGGCGGCCCGTGCCCCGGCCACGGTCGCCGAGCAGCGCGGCGCGCCCTGGATCATGTCCTCGCCCGGCACCCTCTGCCACACCATGGTCGTCCGCGCCTGCGAGGCGGCGGGCTTCGCACCCCGGATCCGGCACCAGATCGACGACTTCACCACGGTGCTGGCGCTCGTGGGCGCCGGCCAGGGCGTCGCCCTGGTCCCCCACCTCGGCGCGGCCCAGCCGCCGCCGGGCGTCGTCCTCACCCGGCTGCCGATGTACCGGCGCACCCGGGCGGCGTTCCGGGCGGGCGCGGGCTCCCACCCGGCCATCTCGGCCTTCGTCTCGGCGCTGCACACGGCGGTGCCGCCGGGGCTGGGCAGCGGGTCCTGAGGATTCCCGAGGGACGCCGAAGGCCCGGGGCGCTGCGAGCACCCCGGGCCCGGTTCCCGCGCTAGACCGCCAGGCAGCTCGGCCCGAGCAGCTGCTTCAGGTCCCCGAACAGCGCCGGGTCCGACTTCACCCGGTGCCGGTCCAGCCGCAGCACCGTGGTCTTGTTCCGGCTCTCCAGCCGCACCCGCACCTCGGTGGTGCCCCGGTGGCTGCCCAGCACCTCACCGAGTCGGGCCACCAGCGGCGGGGTGACCTTCCCGCTCGGGATGTTGATGGTGATCGGCGCCTCGGCGTGGGCGTTCGACAGGTCCGGGACGGAGAGCTCCATGCCCATCAGTCGCGGCACGTCCTCCCGCTTGTCCAGCTTGCCGCGGACGAACACCACGGCGTCCTCGACCAGCTGGGAGGAGACCAGCTGGTAGCTCGCCGGGAAGAACATGCAGTCGATCGAGCCCGCCAGGTCCTCGACGGTGGCGATCGCCCAGGCGTTGCCCTGCTTGGTCATCTTCCGCTGGAGGCCCGAGATGATGCCGCCGATGGTGACGATCGTCCCGTCCGGCCGCTCCGCGAGGTCCGCCACCGCGCAGTCCGCCTTGTCGGCGAGCACGTGCTCGATGCCGTGCAGCGGGTGCGAGGACACGTACAGACCGAGCATCTCCCGCTCCTGGGTGAGCAGGAAGGACTTCTCCCACTCCTCCTCGGAGAACACGACGTCCAGCCCGAAACTCGGCTCGTCCGAGGCCGTGTCGCCGCCGAAGAGGTCGAACTGCCCCTCGGCCTCCTTGCGCTTCACGCCGACGACGTTGTCGATCATCGGCTCGAACTGCGCGCTCAGGCCCTTGCGGGTGTGCCCGAGCGAGTCGAAGGCACCCGCCTTGATCAGCGATTCGACGGTCCGCTTGTTGCAGACCACCGACTCCACCTTGTCCAGGAAGTCCGGGAAGGACGAGAACTTCCCCTTGGTCTTCCTCGTCCGGATCATCGACTCGACCACCGGCCCGCCGACGTTGCGGATGGCGGTGAGGCCGAAGCGGACGGTGTCGTCACCGTGCGGGGTGAAGTCCGAGTCCGACTCGTTGACGTCCGGCGGAAGGACGTTGATGCCCATCTTGCGGCACTCGTTGAGGTAGACCGCCGACTTGTCCTTGTCGTCCTTGACGGACGTCAGCAGACCGGACATGTACTCGGCCGGGTAGTTGGCCTTGAGGTAGGCCGTCCAGTACGAGACCAGCCCGTACCCGGCGGTGTGCGCCTTGTTGAACGCGTAGCCGGAGAAGGGGACCAGGACGTCCCACACCGCCTGGATGGCCGCGTCGGAGTAGCCGCGCTCACGGCAGCCCTTCTGGAAGGGGACGAACTCCGCCTCCAGGATCTCCTTCTTCTTCTTACCCATGGCCCGGCGCAGCAGGTCCGCCTGGCCGAGCGAGTAGCCGGCGAGGATCTGCGCGGCCTTCTGCACCTGCTCCTGGTAGACGATCAGGCCGTAGGTGGGCCGGAGCACCTCCTCCAGGGGCTTCTCCAGCTCCGGGTGGATCGGGGTGATGTCCTGCTGACCGTTCTTGCGCAGCGCGTAGTTGGTGTGGGAGTTGACGCCCATCGGGCCGGGGCGGTACAGCGCCAGAACGGCCGAGATGTCTTCGAAGTTGTCGGGCTTCATCAGGCGCAGC
This sequence comes from Kitasatospora sp. NPDC004669, assembly GCF_040609455.1. NCBI lineage: Bacteria > Bacillati > Actinomycetota > Actinomycetes > Kitasatosporales > Streptomycetaceae > Kitasatospora > Kitasatospora sp. NPDC004669. The sequence continues at coordinate 41,298 of NZ_JBEXKB010000029.1, read as the reverse complement.
AGCGAGCGCATCGGCCCGCCGTCGAGCTGGAAGACGCCGAGCGTGTCACCGCGGGCGAGGAGTTCGTAGGTCGGCTTGTCGTCCAGGGGCAGATCAAGCAGGTTGATCTTGATGCCCTTGTTCTTCTCGATCGCCTTGACGGCGTCGTCCATGATCGTCAGGTTGCGCAGGCCGAGGAAGTCCATCTTGAGAAGGCCGAGGCCCTCACAAGTCGGGTAGTCGAACTGCGTGATGGTGACGCCGTCGGTGTGCCGGGTCCAGACCGGGATGTGGTCGGTCAGCGGCTCGGCGGACATGATGACGCCGGCCGCGTGCACGCCGGGCTGGCGGATCAGACCCTCGATACCGCGCGCGGTGTCGATGACCTTCTTCACGTCCGGGTCGGTCTCGTACAGCCCGCGGATCTCGCCCGCCTCGCCGTAGCGCGGGTGGCTGCTGTCCGTGATGCCGGAGAGCGGGATGCCCTTGCCCATGACGTCCGGCGGCATCGCCTTGGTGATGCGGTCGCCCATCGCGTACGGGTAGCCGAGGACTCGGGAGGAGTCCTTGATGGCGGCCTTCGCCTTGATGGTGCCGTACGTGACGATCATGGCGACCTTGTCGGACCCCCACTTCTCCGTCACGTAGCGGATCACGTCACCGCGCCGACGCTCGTCGAAGTCGATGTCGACATCGGGCATGGAGATGCGCTCGGGGTTGAGGAAGCGCTCGAAGATCAGGCCGTGCGGGATGGGGTCGAGGTCGGTGATGCCCATCGCGTACGCGACCAGCGAACCGGCCGCCGAACCACGACCCGGGCCCACCGCGATGCCCTGGCTCTTGGCCCACATGATGAAGTCCGCGACCACGAGGAAGTACGCCGGGAACCCCATCTGGATGATGGTGTCCATCTCGTACTCGGCGAGCTTCTTGTGCTCCTCGTCGTACCCGCCCGGGAAGCGCCAGTCCATGCCCTCCCAGACCTTGGACTTGAAGAAGTCCGCCTCGGACTCGAAGCCCTCCGGGATCGGGAAGCGGGGCATCAGGTTCTTGAACTTGAACATGCCCTCGGTGTCGACCCGGGAGGCGACGAGGATCTGGCTGTTGCGGCAGCCCTCCTGCCAGGCGTCCGAGGAGTCCAGCGCGTACATCTCGGCGGCGGACTTGATGTAGTAGCCGGTGCCGTCGAAGCGGAAGCGGTCCGGGTCGGAGAGGTTCTTGCCGGTCTGGACGCAGAGGAGGAGGTCGTGGGCGCCGGCGTCGGCCTCGGTGGTGTAGTGCGAGTCGTTGGTGACCACCGGGGGGATGTTCAGCTTCTTGCTGATCTCCAGCAGCCCGTCGCGGACCCGCTTCTCGATGTCGAGGCCGTGGTCCATCAGCTCCAGGAAGTAGTTCTCCTTGCCGAAGATGTCCTGGTAGTCGGCGGCGGACTTCACGGCCTCGTCGAACTGGCCGAGCCGCAGGCGCGTCTGCACCTCGCCGGAGGGGCAGCCGGTGGTGGCCATCAGGCCGCCGGACAGCTCGGAGATCAGCTCCTTGTCCATCCGGGGCCACTTCACCAGCCAGCCCTCGGCGTAGGAGCGCGAGGTCAGCTTGAAGAGGTTGTGCAGGCCCTCCTTGTTCCGGGCCCAGATGGTCTTGTGGGTGTACGCGCCGGACGCGGAGACGTCGTCCTTCTTCTGGTGCGGCTGACCCCACAGGATACGCTTGGTGTTCGAGCGGGACTCCGGGGCGACGTACGCCTCGATGCCGATGACGGGGGTGATCCCCGCGTCGGTGGCCTGCCGGTGGAACTCGGCGGCGCCGTACATGTTGCCGTGGTCGGTCATCGCGACATGGGTCTGGCCCAGCCGCTCGACCTCCTTGAACATCTGCTTCAGCCGGGCGGCACCGTCCAGCATCGAGTACTCGGTGTGGACGTGCAGATGCGCGAACGGCTGGTCGCTCAAGGCGGGGCCTCCGGAGGCTCTGGTGCTGATCTGGTGGGCCGGCGAACGTGCAGGTCACAGGGGATGCCCTGGAAATGGATGTGGCCCGGAACACCTCTCGGGGTCCGGACCATCACTCACACGTTCACGCGTCTACTCTAGCCCGCCTCGCCGCGAGCCAGTCGCACCGCGGCGGCCTCCCGGACGGCCGTTTCCTCCATCGGATCGTCGCGCAGGTAGGCCAGACGGGCGCTCACCTCGGGCCGTTCCGGAGCGTGCTCGATCCCCAACAGCCGGGCATCGGATTCGCAGTCCCAGAGCGACTCGGTGTAGGCCTCGGCCGTCCCGGCCGCCCCGATCGCCGCCAGGGCCTTCAGGTAGGCGGGGCGCTCGTGCGAGTGCGGGGTGTGGAGCCAGAAGCGGCGCAGCAGGGAGGTCGCGTCCGCCGCCTCCGGACCGAACCGCGCCAGCCCGCGGGCGGTGTACATCGGCCCGCACCAGGCCTGCTCCACCCAGTCCCGCTCCAGCTCGGCCAGCAGCCCGGGAAGGTCCCCCTTCCCGCCGTGCCTCTCCAGCACCTCGTGCCCGAGCTGCGCCAGCCAGCGCGTGTCGGAGGCGACCCACTCCCGCCCGGCCGGCATCGCCAGGACGCCGAGCTTCCAGACCGCCCGCCCCAGCGTCGAAAGGGCGTACCGGCCGTCCGCCGTCCCGAGCGAGGGCACCAGCGGAACCAGGCCGGGCTCCGGCTCACGGCGTGCCAGCCAGATCAGCGCGCTCACCTTCCGCCAGTCCGACTCTCCCGGGTCAGCGAGCAGCTCCAACAGCTCCGCGCTGGTCAGCCCCTCCGTCGGCGCCGGCTTCTCGGCCGGACGCTCTGTCCGCTTGGCCTTCAGGCCCCAATGCATCCAAGGAAGCACCCACGACTGCGGATCCTCCGAGCCCTCCTCCAGGCGCGCCGCCGCAATGCCTTCGAGGTCGTCCCACCACTCAAGGGGCCAGCGGGCGGCCACCGAATCCAGCACGTTCACCCAGTGCTCGCCCTCCCGGACGTACGCCCGCAGCGCGTCGCGGGCCTCAGCCGAGCCGCCGAGTGCCAGCAGCTCCAGGACTCGGGTGGCCCGCCCGCAGGTGTCCTCGTCGCCGGCCAGCAGGTCGATCACGGGCTGGAGCGGCAGCTCCAGGTCCCGGGTCAGCCGAGCGAGATAGAGGTGCCGCTCGTCGACCTTCCGGTGCCAGCACCACTCCCAGCGGATACACCCGTACACCAGCTCGGCAGCCGACGACGGATCCTCCTCCGCCATCCGCGCGCCCAACCCCCGGCCGCGCTGCAACAACCCCAGAAGCGTCCCCGCCGGTGCGTACTCGTATCTCCGCTCTGCCACGGGCGCCATCGTGCCGCAACCTCCGGCGGCACTGCAGGGAATTTCGAGGGCCCCACCCGAGGGCGCTCAGGCAAGCCCGGCGAGTCGCACTCCGGCGACGCTCCTGATCCCCATCTCCTCCATCGGATCGTCCCGGAGGTAGGCCAGACGCTCGCGTACGTGAGGCGCATCGGGGGCGTGCTCGACGGCGAGCAGGCGGGCTTCGGACTGGCAGTCCCAGAGCGACTCGGTGTACGCCTCGGCCATCCCGGCCGCCCCCATCGCCGCCAGTGCCTCCAAGTAGACATGGCGCTCGTACGAGTGCGGCGTCCACAGCCAGAAGCGGCGCAGCAGGGAGACCGCGTCGGCCGCCTTCGGGCCGAACCGCGTCAGCCCGCGCGCGATGACGCTCGGCCCGCACCAGGTGCGGTCCACCCAATCCCGCTCCAGCTCGGCGATGAGAATCGGGATGTCCTGGATCTCCCCGTGCCGGGTCAGCACCCCGACGCCGGTCCAGGCCAGCCAGCGGGTGTCGGAGGCGGCCCACTCACGGGCAGCCGACAGAGCGCGGGTGCCGAGCTTGTACACGGCAAGGGCCAGCATCGGCAGTGGGTGCTCGCCGTCCGCCGTGCCGAGCGACGGGACGAGTGGGGCGAGCGCTGCGTCCGGTTCCCGTTCGTAGAGCACGCGCAATGCGTTGATCTTCCGGCTCTCCGATTCGGCCGGGTCGGCCAACAAGTCCAGCAGCGCGCCGTTCGACGACTCGGTCATCGGATCCGGCTGCTCCGCCTTCTCCGGGCCGTCCTCCCACTGCTCTTCTTCCTTGGCCTGCACCCGCAGGGCCTCCCGGGCCTCGTCCGAACCGCCGAGCGCCAGCAGCTCCAGCACGCCGGTGGCCCGGTCCCGGGTGTCCTCGTCCAGGGCGAGCATGTCGATCACCGGCCCGAGCGGCAGCTCCAGGTCCCGGATCAGCCGGGCCAGGTAGAGGTGCCGGTCGTCGACCTGCGAGTCCCAGCGCCATTCCCAACGGATGCAGCCGTAGACCAGGTCGGCGGCCGAAGCCGGGCCCTCGGCGGCTATCAGCGCGCCCTGCCCCCGGCCGCGCTGCAGGAGGCCGAGGAGAGTGTTCGCCGGTGCGTAGTGGTCGGTGCGCATGGGGTCCATCGTGCCCGCAACCCCCGGCGCACGGGCGGCGGGGGCTGGCGGGGGTCAGGCGTCCTCGTCGGGCGGGGTCGCGCGGAGGGCGGTGATGACGCCCAGGGCGACGGTCGCGAACGCGAGGGCGAGGAGGACGGCGAAGGCCGCCCCGATCAGGAATCGCACGGGCGGTCCCGCTCGGCGTCGAGGAGCAGGGTGAGGAGGTTGAGCAGAGTCGAGACCGACGCATGGGAGTTCTCCCGAGATGCGATGAAGTGGCGTGACAGCAGCCAGAGTTGACGATCCGTCGGATCGCTGTGACATCGACCACAGCCCATCTACGTCACATGTGATTCCACGTTCACGTAACTTCACTCTCAAGTGGACCCCGCGCCAAGGAGCGCGGCAGACTTGAGCCACCTCGGCAAGGAAGGAACCAATGCCGCCACGACTCAGCCCGACGCTCCGTCAACGCCGTATCGGGACCGAGCTTCGGAAGATGCGCGAGGCCGCCGGGCTGTCGACCGCCACCCTCAGCAGAGATCTCGGCATCGACAGGACTCAGGTCAGCCAGATAGAGGCAGCCAGGGTCGGCGTGAGCCCGGAGCGGCTCCGCTCCTTCGCCGCCGCTTGCAAATGCATGAACGAGCCTCTGATCGACGCCCTGGAGTCCGTGGTCCAGGACCGATCCAAGGGCTGGTGGGAGGAGTACCGCGGCACCATCCCGGACGGCTTCCTTGAAGTCGCCGAGCTTGAGAAGAGCGCAGACAGCCTCATGCTGTGGGTCCTCACCCACATGCCTGGCCCCTGCCAGACGATCAGTTATGCATCGTCGATGTTCGAACGCTCGATCCCTCCACTTCCTCGACACGAGTTGGAGGCGCGGACCGCGTTCAGAATGCATCGCAAGACGGATCTGCGCCGCGATCAGAAGCCGATGACGTTCTTCATCTACGAGTCAGCACTGTGGACTCGCTTCGGGGGCGTCGAGGTCCTCCGGGAACAACTCGCATCCCTGCTCGAAGACTCCGAGCAACCATGGATGACCGTCCGTGTCGTGCCGTTCGACATCGCCACCTTCCCCGGAGCTGTTGAGAACCTCACCTATGCATTCGGCAAGGTGCCAGAACTCGACACCGTGGAGATCGAGTCCTCCCGTGGTCCCGTCTACATGGATGCCGTCAACGAGCTCACCAGCTATCGCTCCATCTTCGCCCGCACCGAATCGATGGCGCTGAGCGAGAGCGAGTCTCGTAGCCTGATTCGCAAGATCGCACAGAGCCTATGAAAGGCCGAACATGACCTACACCGAGTGGCAGAAGTCATCCTTCAGCGGGTCCGGCAGTGAGTGCGTGGAGGTCCGTAAGGCCGACAGACTGGTTGAACTCCGCGAGTCCGACGAAGGCGAAACCATCCTCCGCACCACCCCCACCACCTTCGCCGCCCTCCTCCACGGCCTCAAGGCCGGCGAATTCGACCACCACGCCTAGAGCTTTCGCGCCCCTCGCTCTCCCCGAGCGAGGGACGCGATCAGTGGCAGAAGGCTCTGACCCGGTTCCTCCGATGCCACGAAACACTCGGAGCTCCCCGGCGCTCCGACCGACGTGCGTGGCGACCAGAGCCACATCGGGTCGCACCACACGCCGCGGCAATGGTCGCGCTCGACGGCGGCCGGAGCGCGTGGGAGGGGCAGCAGGGCCTCCTGGACCATCTGTTGGCATAGCCAGCCAACCCTCCCCACCTCCGTTGCGCAGGAAGTCGGCCCGCCCGACTTCCTGCGCAGCACAGGCCGTTCGTCAGCCGGCCGAGACCTGAAGCGTGTAATCCACGGAGACCGCGAAGGACCCCGACGATCCCCGGATGCTCAGCGTGTGGCTGCCGGGCGCCAGCGGTTCCACCTGTTCCCACAACCCGCAGGCCCGGGTGCCGAAGCGGCCCCCGTGCTGGGTGAGCGGGTTGCCGTCCACCCCGGTGACCTGTACGGGCGTCGCCTCGTACCGCTCGGGTTCCAGGGCCTGGCCGTCGAGGACGGCACTCCCCTTCGCCGAGGCCATGAACGCGTCGCAGTCGGCTGCCTCACCGACGCGGTTCACCAAGGGGAAGGCGATCGGCACCCCCGCGGGCACGGTGCACGAGCGCGTCACCGTCTCGCCGAAGGTGCCGGCCAGGAACCAGATGCCGCCCTTCTGCCCCTGGGCGCACAGGTGGCCGTCCTGGTCCGAGACGGGGTTCACGTCACTGGCGCTCGAAGCCGCCCAGGACCACCAGCGGCCCTGCAAGTCGGCAGCGCTCAACTTGGTCCCCGCGCCGGGAGAACCAGCCGCGGACGGTGCGGACGCGGTCGCAGTCGCCGCGTCGGCCGGGGAACTGCTCGCGTCCGGACGGGGCGCAACAGACGTACTGGAGCAAGCGCTGACCAGCGCGGCTGCGCCGATCAGCAGGGCCATGGATCTTCGGATGTGCATGGGCGAAGAGTACGAGGCCGCGCTCACCGCGCAGGAAGTCGGCCCGCCCGCCTTCCTGCGCAACCGACACCCCTCACCTCCGTCCCTAGCCATCCCCGCAACCTTCGCGGCCCCTCGCGCTCGTTCGCGCGAGGGGCCGCAACTGCTCGTCCGGGAACTACCGGGTGAAGTTCACGTCGATCACCTGGTAGAAGGCGTGACCGGTGTCGGCCACCTCCCACACGCCGAGGATCACGTGATAGCCGGAACGCTGCGGCAGCTTGACCGAGTGCGGCTTGCTGAGGTGCGGGTCGTTGGAAGCGTCCGGCATGTCCTCGAACTTGATGTCGCCGTACGGCTTGTACGTCGCGAACGGCTCAGGCTCGAACTGGGCGCGGCTCAGCGGGGCGCTCGGGTCCCAACCCTCCCGGGTCACGAAGTAGTTGTAGCGACGCGTCCGGTGCTTCTGCGAGAAGTTCCACTGGAAGGGAACCTCCGTGCCCGACGGGAGATCGACCTTCGGCCAGTTCCGCACCTCATCGAGCACCGCGCCGGCCGGCTCGCTCCCGCCGCTGGCGATCTTCCCGTCCGGCGGCACCGGCTTGGGTCCGCTCCTGACATCCCCCGGTGCGTCCGGGTCCGGCAACCCGACCTGGGCCGCCGGGAAGAACTTGCCCGCTTCCAGCCCGTTGGACGGCCAGCCGCCGTTGAAGTGGATGTCGGCGCGAGAGCGGGGATTCGTCATCCATCCGTGCCTGGGGGCCGCCTCGCCGTGATTCTTCGCAGCCATGTCCATCTCCTCTCCGAGTCGATGCGCAGGGCAAGGTCACGGCTGCTCAGCGGGCCGCAGCAGGCCCACATGAGCAGCATCACTTGCCCGGCTGAGATTGATGCTTCGCAGGCTACTTACTGTTCACGGCTAAAGCGCGCACGTCACCCATACGAGGCCGTCGTGTTGCGACCACCGTCCGGGAATCGGAGCCGCCATCGGCTGGGACGACTCCCCACCGCGCGGGAAGTCGGCCCATCCGACTTCCCGCGCTCTCAGATCGACGCTCAGCCGGGAACTGGCCTTCCACCCGCGCACGTTGGGCGGGCATGGTGATGATGGCAGGCCTGCTCTTCATGGCGATCCAGGTGATCGTGCCCTTCACACTGGCCTCGATCCGCCACCTCGTGGTGCGATCGGGCCACCCCGGCCGGCTGGCCCGTCGCCTGGCCGCCCGAACCCGCCCCGGCGGCATGGGCCTCGGCGCCACCGCGACCGAGGAGTTGCACGCCTTCTTCAACGCCAACAAGCGCGTCCAGACCGAACAGCGTCAGGCCCGACTCACGCTGCGCGACGACGAGCACGACGGCGCCCCGCCCCGCACGGGCATCAACCTGGACGGCGGCACCGCCGTCATCAAGCGTTGAAGGTCGCCTCAGACCTGCCACTCCCCGTCCGAGGGCCACTGCCGGACCCACTCAGCGAACCCCCAGGCCTCCGGCCCGGGCACCGGGAGCGCCCCGACGTCGGACACCATCCAGACCTCGCCCCGCCGGGGCCCCGTCGTCACAAGCAGCCAGAACGACTGCCCGTCGTCGGACCCGAGCACCACCGACCCGTGCAGGAACACCGCGTCGATGCGGGGGTCGTCCGGGTCGACGCTCTCGTCGTCCTCCCACGGCCAGGCCGCCTCCAGCGGGAACGGCTCCGCCGGGCGCCGCTCGCCCAGGTCCGGCCAGCCGTCGGGCAGCCAGCCCAGCGGCTGCAGGCCGCCGTCCTCCGCCGGGCCGAGGCTGCAGCCGTTGCTGATCTCCGCGACGAAGGTCCGGTACGGCTCCGGCAGGACGATGCCGTGCTCCGCCTCCCAGCTCGCGACCCCCTCGCCACCCAGGGCCGGTTCCCGCCACTCCGGAGGGAAGGCGGTGCGCAGGGCATCGAGGACGGCCTCGTCGGGACGCTGATCAGGGGTACGAGTCACGGCACGATGCTCGCAGAGACCCCCGACACCGCACGCCGCGGCCCCTCACGCCGAACGCCCCCGCGAGGAGCCGTGACGCGCCCACCGACCCGCAGTCCGCTGCTCTGCCGCGTGCCTACCCCTCCTCCAGGAGAGCGGCGAACCGCGCCAGCGGGTCCCCGGTGAACGGGCGCAGCGCCGGCGCGAGGAGGCGCGCCCCCCGGAAGCGCAGGCCGCCGAGGAACGCGAAGCGGGTGGTGCCGTCGGTCTCGGGGCGGGCCGCCATGCCACCGAGCACCAGACGGCTCTGCATCAGGCACCAGCCGGGGGCGAGGTCGATGTCGAAGCTCGCCCGCAACCGGCTGTGGCCGTGGATCCGCGCCCGGAGGAATCCGGTCGGGCCGGCGGTGGTGAGCCGGACCGTGTGGACGTCGGGGATCCAGAGCGGCATCGTGCGTTCCAGGTCCTGGGCGATCGACCAGACCTGCTCGAACGGCGCATCGAGCACGGTCTCGCCGACCCGGGCCGCTCCGGGCGCGGTGGCGGCGATCACGTGCAGTCGGCGGACGGGGTCGAAGTCGGCGACGGGCCACTGCGGCGTCGGGTTCTCGGTCACTGCTGCCACTCCTTTCGGAAGCTGAGTCGGGCCCGGGAGAGCCGGGACTTGACCGTCCCGGGCGCGACCGCGAGGAGCTCCGCGGTCTGCCGTTCGTCCAGCCCCTCCAGGTCGCGCAGCAGCAGGACGGCGCGGTGCTCCGGGGAGAGCCGGGCGAGCACGTCGCGGATGTCCGTGGCCAGTTGGGGGTCGCCGGGCGCGGGGATCTCGTCGAGCTCGGCCGGCCGGGAGCGCGCGGAGCGGGTGGCGCACCGCACCGCCTCGCGCACCGCGATGGCCCGCACCCAGCCGAACAGCGCTGCGGGCTCCTGGAGTTGGCGCAGTTTGCGGAAGACCACGATGAGCGCTTCCTGGGTCGCGTCCGCGCCGTCGTCCAGTGCGATCGGACCGCAGAGCCTGCGAACGTACGGGGTGATCAGGTCCAGCAGCCGGCCGACCGCGAGTTGGTCGCCGCCCTGGGCGGCCCGGACCAGCTCGGCGAGTCCGGGCGGTGGCTCCTGCATGGTGCTCTCTCCGCTCTCTCCGTCGATCGGCAACAAGGGGTCCGCGGGTGGAGGGCTCGAAGCGGCGAAAGGTTCCCTGCGGCTTCCGCCCGACCGCGGTGTTCCTCGTCACAGGAACGGATCGACGGGCGAAGTGCTCCTCCGGGTGTCCGAGCGTCCTGACACTCCGTGAGGCAACAACATGAGCGACGAGATGATCAACGCCACGAAGCCGGCGAGCATCCGCAGCAGGGCCACCGCGGTCGGCGCCGTGCTGGCGGTGGACGGCCTGATCCACCTGTACTGGGCCACCGGACGGACCTGGCCGGTGCACGACACCACCCGGCTGTCGCAGCTGGTGCTCAACACCCAGGTGCCGTTCACCCCGCAAGGGCTGGTCCCACTCGCGGGACTGCTCCTGTCCGGCGCGACGCTGGTGGTGGTCCAGGGCGGGCGGCTGCCGGGCCTGGACCACCGACTGCCCTCGGTGCTGCCGCGCTGGGCGACCCGGGCGGTGGCCGGCGGGCTGCTGGCGCGCGGCGCGGTCGGACTGGTCTGGGCGACCGGAGCCTGGGCGGACCCGGGCGACACCTTCTACTCGCTCAATCTGCTGCTCTACACCCCGCTGTGCCTGCTGCTGGGCCGGGCGGCCTGGCAGGTGTCGGCGGCGAGCACGCCAGCGGTGGGCACGGTGGCGGCCGAGGTGCGGCAGGCACGGACCCTGCGGGCCTGAGCGGAAGCGCCACTGCGCGGGAGTTCGACTCAACTCCGCCGGTAGTACGCCTCGACCGGCCCGCGCGCCGTCTCGAAGAGCGCCGGACCGTCCTGGGCCACTACCGGCCACGCCCCCGACTCCGGGTTGAGCTCGACGAGTTGCTCGGTCGCCAGCGCGAACACCACCCGTCCGAGGCCGGAGCGGACGATCGCGCCCGCGCACATGCCGCACGGCTGGCAGCTGGTGTACATGGTCGTGCGGGCGGCCACTTCCGGGTCCAGCTCCCGGGCGGCCCAGCGGGCGAGCTTCAGTTCGGGGTGGGCCGTGATGTCGTCGTCCCGCCGGACGGTGTTGTGAGCCTCGGCCAGGACCGTCCCGTCCGGTCCGGCCAGCAGCGAGCCGTAGGGCGCGTCGCCCAGCTCGACCGCCCGGGCCGAGACGGCGATCGCGCGCCGCAGCAGCGCCTCGTCGGCAACCGTGATCACGACTCCGCCCTCCCCTGGGCCTTCCAGTGTTCCGAAACCGCCGTCAAAGCCCGCCATGCCGCCTCGGGTCGACGGGTCTCCTCCGGGTCGCCGTGGTACGGGTCCAGCACCACGGCCTCGGCGCCCAACGCGCGCAGCTCCGTGAGGTCTCCGATCACCTGCGCCAAGTCGCCTACCCCTGCGGGCCGTTCGGGATCCGCCACCGGCGCGTCGGTGAGCCGCAGCGCGATCCGCGGCGCGAACCCCGGCATGGCGTGCTCCGCCAGCACCGACCGCATCTGCGCGATCGGCAGCCGCAGCGGGTGCCAGGCGTCGCCGAACTTCACCGCCCGACGGAGCGCCGCCCCGCTGTGCCCGCCGATCCAGACCGGCGGCACGGCGGCCTCCTGCCCTCGCCAGGCGTCCCGCATCACCCCCAGGTACTCGTCCGTCAGCCGCCCGCGTGCGCCGTACGGCACCCCGAGCGCGTCGAACTCCTGCCGCGCCCAGCCGACTCCGATGCCGAGCACGAACCGCCCGCCGCTGAGCCGGTGCAGGCTGCTCGCCATCCGGGCCACCAGCAGCGGGTGGCGGTACGGCAGCACCAGCACCGTCGTCCCCAGCCGCAGGCCGTCGGTTTGCCCTGCCAGCCATGACAGCGTCGTGAACGGGTCGTAGAACGGCTCCGGGTAGCGCTGGGCCACATCCGCGGTCACGACCACGTGGTCCGACACCATCAGCAGGTCGAACCCGAGGCCCTCCACCACCATCGCCCATGCGCGCAGCACGCCGGGGTCGGTGCCCGGTCCGAAGTTCGGTACGTTGACGCCAAGTTGCATGCCCCGAGGCTATTCCCGGGCAGACCCCGTCCGGAACCAGATCCTCCCGGCGATCACTCCCGTCCGCCGCGAATCTCCCGGTAATATCGCCCGATGACCGCGAACCTCGACGACACCGACTGGGCGATCATCGACCAGCTCCAGCAGGAGGCCCGGATCTCCCTCAGCGAGCTGGGCCGCCGGGTCAATCTGAGCCCCTCCGCCACCACCGAACGGGTGCGGAACCTGGAGTCGCTGGGCGTCATCACCGGCTACCACGCCACCGTCGACCTGGCCAAGGTCGGCTACCCGGTGCTCGCCGTGGTCCGCCTGAAGTACCCGGGCAACCGTCACCAGCCCCTGCACCGCGTCCTCGCCGACCGCCGCGAGATCCTGGAGTGCCTGCGCACCACCGGCGACGACTGTTACACCCTCAAGGTGGCCGCAACGTCGATGGAGCACCTGGAGACCCTCGTCGACGAACTCGCCGGTTTCGGCAGCACCACCACCAGCGTCGTCTACAGCCAGACCCTCCCGCGCCGCGGTCCGGCGCGGCCCTGAGCCCCGTACGGCCAGGGCGGCGAACCGCTCCCGCAGCGCGGGAAGTCGGCCGGTCCGACTTCCCGCACCGACCGTCACGACGGCGGGTCAGTCCTCCAGGTCGGCGAGGAAGTCCAGCGCCGCCGCCCAGGCGCGCTCCGCGGCCTCCTCGTCGTAGTCGGGCAGGTCCGCGTCGGTGAACAGGTGCCCGGCGCCCTGGTAGCGGTGCACCTCGACCTCGGCTCCGGCCCGCCGCATCCGCAGGTACCAGGCGTTCAGCCAGTCCTCCGGCTCGTACGGGTCCGGGTCGGCCATGTGCAGCTGGACCGGGATCGAGGTCGCCGCGTCCTCCCGCAGGTCCGAGGTGCCGTGCAGGAGCAGCAGCCCGCGCGCCTTCTCGTCCGCGAGCGCCAGGTTCTGCGCGACCGCGCCGCCGAGCGAGAAGCCGGCGTACACCAGCCCGCCCTCGGAGAACGGGGCGACCGCGGTCACGGCCCGCTTCAGCAGTTCGTCGCTGCCACCGATCTCCTCCTGGTAGGCCTGCGCGGCCTCGGAGTCGTCGAAGGTGCGCCCCTCGAACAGATCCGGGGTGTGCACGGTGTGCCCGGCGGCGCGCAGCCGGTCCGCGGCGGCGTGCACGGCCGGGCGCAGCCCGTGGGCGGAGTGGAAGAGGACGATCTGGGCCACGGTTCGGGGTCCTTCGGCGAATGAGATCAGGGGTACCCACCCATGATCCCGCATCCCCGCCCGACCGCCCGGCCGCCACAGGGCGACCAATGCGGTGAGGCCCCCGGCGGTCCTACCCGCCGGGGGCCGAGGCGCTGGTCAGGCCTGCGGGGTCCAGGCGGCGACCAGGTCGAGCAGCCCGGGGAAGCGGGCGTTGAGGTCGTCCACCCGGACGTGGCTGCGGCGCTCCAGCCCGTACTGACGCTGGCGCGTCACCCCCGCCTCGCGCAGCGCCTTGAAGTGGTGCGTGAGCGAGGACTTGGGCCGGTCGAGACCGAACCAGCCGCAGGAGTGGTCGAAGTCCTCGGACTCCAGCAGGAGTTTGCGGACGATGGTCAGCCGCAGCGGGTCGCTGAGCGCACCCATGACGTGCTCCAGGCGCAGCTCCTCCACGGCCGGCTCGGCCAGCGGTTCGGGCAGGTCGGACGGCTCTGGGAGCACCTTGAAGGCGGGTGCGTGGGCCGTGGTCGTAGGCATAGGCAGCTCCTCGACTCCTCATAACTCGGTTCCTATGTAGTACGACTTGAATCGTACTGCATGCTAAGTTCGACTCGACTCGTACTGCTGGAGAGCCAACAGTCAGATCGGGAGGAACCGTCATGTCCGAGACCAGGACCGCACCCGTCCAGGCCGTCGAGGAGGTGCAGCGCACCGCGACCGCCAAGGCCACCACCGCCCCCGCCGCCGCCAAGCCCGCCACCCCGCTGTGGTGGGTGTGGCTGGCCGCATGGCCGGTCACCGCCGTCTTCGTCCTGTCGAACGCGGCCACGCCGCTGTACGTGCTGTGGCAGCACGACATCGGTTTCTCCAAGGGCACCCTGACCGTGGTGTTCGCCTTCTACATCGTCGGTCTGATCGGCTCGCTGCTGGTCTCCGGCGTGGTCTCCGACCGGGTCGGCCGCAAGCCCGTCCTGCTCCCGGCACTGGCACTCGGCCTCGCCGCCTGCCTGATCTTCGGAACGGCCACCAGCGTGGCCGCGCTGATCGTGGCGCGACTGTTCACCGGCATCGCGGTCGGCGCGGTCGTCTCGGCCGGCATGGCCGCGGTCACCGACGTGGCCGGACCCGAGCGCAAGCGGATCGCCGCCCTGCTCGCCTCCTGCGCGATGGTCTTCGGTGCCGGCCTCGGCCCGCTGCTCGCCGGTGTGCTCTCCGAGCTGGCCCCCGGGCCGACGGTCACCGTGTTCATCGTCGAGGCCGTGGTCCTGGCCAGCGCCGTGCTGGTCGTGCTGCGGATGCCGGTGCGCCGCCCCGAGAACCGCGGCAAGGGCGCCTGGATCCGGGTGCCCGGCGTCCCGAGCGGCAACGGTCGCCAGCTCGCCCTCGGCATCGCGGTGTTCGCCCCCGGCATCACCGCCACCTCGTTCGTGCTCTCGCTCGGCCCCTCGCTGCTGTCCGGTCTGCTCGGCACCACCAACCGGATCGTCGCCGGCGCCATGGCCTTCGTGATGTTCCTGGCCGCCACCGGCGTGCAGTTCGCCGTCCAGAAGCTGCGCCGCCGCACCATCCTGACGGCCGGCGCGGTGAGCACCATGCTGAGCATGGTCGCGCTGATCATCGCGGTGCACTCCGAGGCGGTCGCGGTCCTGATCATCGCCGCGCTGCTGGCCGGCGCCGGCCAGGGCATGGGCCAGCTCGGCGGCCTGTCGCTGCTCAACTCCACCATCGCGCCGCAGCGGCTCGCCGAGGCCAACGCCGCCCTCAACGTGGGCGGTTACATCCCGGCCGGCATCCTGCCGGTCTCGGCCGGCTACCTCAGCGACGCGGTGGGCCTGACCAACGGCGCCACGATCTTCGGCGCCGTCCTGACCGCCCTCGCGGTGATCGGCGGCCTGGTGGTCCTGTCCACCAAGCGCCAGGTGACGGACCCGGCCTGACCGGCCGTACGAGACAGCACGCCCTCCCGGAGGACGGTGCACCGGCTGCCCAGCGGTGCTCCGTCCCCCGGGCGTCCGCCGTTCACGGCCGGTGAACGTCCACCGTTCACCGGCCGACGAACGGCCGCCGAACGGCCGCCGTTCACGACAGACGGGCGCGATGCGGACGGAGCGGCTCACTCCGTCCGCATCGCCCGGAACAGCAGATCGCTCAGATCCCGCCAACGGCCCACCACGTCGGCCCGTCCGCTGAGAACGTCGGAGACATGCTGCGAACCGAAGAACGCCGACACCAGGGAGCGCGCCGCGCGCCCCGGGACCACGTCGGCGCGCAGTTCGCCCGCCTCCTGCGCGGAGGTCAGCAGGGACTCCAGCAGGGAGACCCAGTCGACGTACGGGGTGGGCAACTCGACGTCGATCTGCGGCCGTTCGATCTGCAGCCGGGCACCGGCCTGCACGATCACGTCGTCCTGGAACGCGACGGCCGCCCGGTCCAGCATCCGGGCGGCGGTCTCCAGGGGGGCGAGCTCCTCCCGGGCGACCTCATCGAGCAGTTTCGGCCAACGTGCGTAGTGCTCCTCCACGATCGCCACGGCCAGTGCTTCCTTGGTCGGGTAGTGGAAGTACACGGCGCCCTTGGTCATCTCGACCCGGTCGGCGACGTCCTTGACCGACGTCTGGCGGAAACCCCGCTCGGTGAAGAGCTCGGCGGCCCCGATCAGGACCCGCTGCCGGGTCCTGGCGGAGCGCTCCTGCTTGGGGTCGGAACCCCGCCGAACCGGGGTTTTGGGTGGGGCGAAGACAATGGCTTGCGGCTCCGGCATGCGGGGAACTCTCCGTCGTCGGTCGGCATGGCGCCGTGGTGGGTGGGCAGGGTGTCGCGGGTGGATCGTGTTCGGTCGTGTTCGATGACAAAAAACTTACCCCTCAAGATTCCTTCCTGAAGGTATATTTCTCGGCGTCGCCACGTGCCGCGTCGGGACGATACCGGCGCATGGGCTGGCACGGCGAGCCAGGAGGGGGTCTGCTCATGCATGTCGTACCTGGACTTGAACCGATGACCGGCCGTCCGGGGCCGGAGCACCACTGGAAGAGCATGGAGTTCGAGCGCCGCGTCCCGCGGGCGTCCGTCCACAAGGCGGCCGACGCGGAGGTCCTGCTCACGGACGCGCAGCGGCTCGGCACCGGCCGGTTCGCGGTCGCGGCCCGCTGGGACCGGGACCACTACCTGGCCCACCACGGCGGCCCCGCAGCCGACCCCGTGATGCTGGTGGAAACCACCCGCCAGACCGCCATCCACCTGTCCCACCGCTTCCTCGACATCCCGTACGGCATGCCGTTCGTGCTGAGCGAGGCCTCCGTCGACCTCACCGAGGCGCTCCCCCCGGTGGGCCCGGAGCACCTCACCGTCGGGCTCGACGTCATCTGCCACCGCCCCGCCGAGGGCGCCCGGCGCCTACGCCTGGAGCTGGAGGCCGACGTCCTGGTCCGGCACCGAGTGATCGGTAGAACCCGGCTGCGCTGGCAGCCGATGGAGCCCAACCGCTACACCATGCTGCGCCACCGCGGCCGCGAGCCCCGGACCTCGCCGCTGCCCGAGCCGCCCCGGATCCCGCTGTCGCCGGCCACCGTCGGCCAGCGCACCGAGCGGGACGTCCTGATCGCCGCCGACCCGATGCGGGCGAACGCCTGGTGGCTGCGGCTCGACCTGGACCACCCGGTGCTGTTCGACCACGAGTCCGACCACGTGCCGGGCATGGCGCTGGTCGAGGCGTTCCGGCAGGCCGGCCGGGTCGCCGCGGCGGACCACCGGCCGGGCGCCGGCGGCGTCACGCTGCTCACGGTGGAGTTCACCGCCTTCGGCGAGCTGGACGCGCCGGTGGCGATCACCGCCGAGCCCGCCGGCCTCGACGTCTTCACCCTGCGCGCCCACCAGGGCGAGCGGGAACTCGCCCACGCCACGGTCCGCTGCGGCGCGGCCGAGCCGGTCCGGACCCTGCTGGAGGCGGCGTGCTGAACGCCCCCGAGGCCCCCCACCGGGCCACCACCCGCGCCACCACCGGGACCACCGACCCGACCACCCCGCCGACCACCGACCTGCCGGCCGCCGACCAACCGCAGGATGGCCGGAACACAGCCGCCCCCCAGGAGGCGTTGAACCTGCTCACCGAGCTCGCACGTCATGACGCCCACACCGCCGAGGAGCAGCGCAGGCTCACCCCGCAGGTCGCCGACGCCCTGGTCGACGCGGGCTTCCCGCGCCACTTCGTCCCGGCCCGGTGGGGCGGTGCGGCCGGGAGCTTCGTCGGCCTGCTCGCCGACGCCTCGGCCGCCGCCGAGGCCTGCGCCGCCACCGGCTGGTGCGCCGCCCTGTTCGCGGCGCACGGCCGACTGGCCGCCTACCTGCCCGAACAGGGGCAGCGGGACCTCTGGGCGGACGGCCCGGACGTCCGGATCGCCGCATCGATCATCCCGCCGCAGGGCCGCGCCACCGAGGTGGCCGGCGGCTGGCGGCTGGACGGCGAGTGGCGCACCGCCAGCGGGGTCGACCACGCCGAGTGGGTGCTGCTGGCCTCCTGGACCCTGGGGCCGGACGGCATCCGGGAGCACCGGATCTTCGCCGTGCCGCGCACCGAGCTGGCCGTCCGGGACACCTGGGACCCGGTCGGTCTGCGGGGCAGCGGCAGCAACAGCCTGGTCGGCGACGGGGTGGTCGTCCCGGCGCACCGCTCGTTCACGCTGAGCGCGTTACTGAGCCCACTGCCCGACGCGGCCCGCTGCCACCGCGTCCCGTACCCGATGGTCGCCGGCCTGATCTTCGCGGCGCCGGTGCTGGGTGCCGCCAGGGCGGCGCTGCAGGCCTGGACGGACGAGTGCGGGCCGACCGCGCCGGGCAAGCCCGGCCGGAGCCTGCTGCTCGCCCGCACCTCCGCGCGGATCCACGCGGCGGGCCTGCTGCTGGAGCACGCCGCCGACCGCGCGGACCGGGGCACGGTCACGCCGCTCTCGGTGGCCGAGAACCGCCGGGACGCGGCCACCGCGGCCGCCATGTGCCGGGAGGCGGTGGACGAGCTCTTCCACGCCTCCGGCATGCGCGGCCAGTCCTCGGACAGCCGGGTGCAGCGCGCCTGGCGGGACGTCACGACCGCCGCCGGGCACGGCGCCCTGGACCTCGAAACGGCGGCCGGGGTGTACGCGGACGCGGCTCTGGCGAACCGGGGTTCCCGATGACCGGAGCGGCTCTGCGGGTGCGCCCGGCCCTCGCCTTCTTCGACGTCGACGAGACCGTGATCGCCGAGAAGAGCCCGGTCGCGTTCTGGCGGTACTGGCAGGACCGGCACCCCGGCCGGGTCGCCGCCGACCTCCCGGACCTGTCGTCCGAGGTCGCGGCGACCCCCGACCGCGAGGCGCTGAACCGCCGCTACTACCGGCGCTACGCCGGCGTACCGCTGGCCGAGCTGGAGGCGGCCGGCCGACGCTGGTACGGGGAGTACCGCCGTGGCGGTACGGCCTTCGTGCTGCCCATGCTCGCCGCCGTCGCCGAACACCGGGCGGCGGGCCGCCGGGTCGTGCTGGTCTCGGGCTCGATGCGCCCTCTCCTGGCCGCGCTGGCCGAGGAGTTGGGCGCGACCCTGGTCTGCACCGAGCTGCTGGTGGACGCCGACGGGGTGTTGACCGGTGAGGTCCGGCGTCCGATGATCGGGCAGGCCAAGGCCGAGGCCGCAGGCCGGCTGATGCGCGAGCACGGCGCGGACCCGGCCGACTGCTTCGCGTACGGGGACCACGAGAGCGACCTCGCCCTGCTGCGCGCGGTGGGGCGGCCGGTGGTGGTGGGGGACTCCCCGCTGCTGAAAGAGGAGGCTGGACGCTTCGGCTGGCCGGTGACCCCGGCCCGTCGGGGGCCGTTGGAGGCGGGACACGCATGATCAGCTCGGCGGACCGGAAGACTGCGGAAACATTCCGTCCCGATGGTATGTATGTGCTCTCGCTCACTATGGAGGGCACACACATGGCCAAACAGGAACGGGCACGACGCACACGGGAGAAGGTCCTGACGGCCGCGGCGGAGGTGTTCGCCTCGCAGGGCTACAGCAGCGCCACGCTCAACGCGGTGGCCGAGCGCATCGGCATGACCAAGGGCGCGCTGTACGGGCACTTCCCCTCGAAGAGGTCGTTGGCCGGGGCTCTGATCAACGAGTCCCGGCACACCTGGACGAGCCTGCGGGCCGAGTACGACGCCCCGGGCGCCGACCCGGGGGGCATCCTCGAACGCGTCGTGGTGGGTTTCGCCGGCCGGCTGCAGTCGGACGTGCGACTGCGGGCCGCGCTCCGGCTCGCAGCCGACTGCCCGACCCTGGCGCAATCGCTCTCCGGCGTCCTCGTCGAGATGCACAACGCCCTGACCGAACTGGTCCGCCGGGCCCAGCGAGGCAGCGGCTTCCCCGGATACTCGCCGCAGCTGGTCGCCGCCTTGCTGATGATCATGATGTACGGACTGCTGAACGCTCCCGACGGGTGCGCCGAGATCGCGGGCGCACCCGACGGGGAGCCGTTGTGGCGGCTGCTGTTCACGGCACTGACGGGGAACGGGGGGCCGGACTCCGCACGCCCGGAGGGCGGTCCCGCCGCAGACCCCGCCTCGGGCCCTGTTTCAGGCCCGTAAAAAATACCTTCTGGAACGAATTTTTGTGTCATGCTGCATCGAGGGCCCCGACGTGGAGGGCCCGCCGGGCGCACAACCCCTGCGCGGGGGCAGGGTCGACACCGCTTGGGACGACGCTTTGGAGGAGCGGATGAGTGTGCTGGACGAGTGGACGGGCCAACGCACCTCGACACGCGCGGGCCTCGACGCACCCGGACCGGATCCGGCCGACGACGTCCTGCTCCGCGCGATGACCGACGCAAGGGAAGTCGACGATTTCGACATGCGACACCTCCGGTATTTCCTGACCGTGGTCCGCGCCGGAACCGTCTCGGCCGCCGCCCAGGAACTCCGGATTTCCCAGCCGAGCCTCAGCCAGCAAATTCGACGGCTGGAACAGAGAATCGGTGCCGCACTGTTCATCCGCAGTTCCCGCGGCGTTGAACTGACGGCCGGCGGCCGGGCATTCCTCCGGGAAATCCAGGGAATTCCCGGCCAGCTCCGCTCGGCCATCGCCGCGGTCGCCCCCGCGCCGCAGGTGTGGCCCGTCGGGGTGTGCGGCGGGGTGCCGGCCGAGGTCCTGATCGAGGTGCAGAACGGCCTGTCCGGGCGCCGCACCCACAACGGCCAGCAGGCCGCCCACCAGCCCGGCGCGAAGCTGCGGATGCGCTCGGTGGACGCGGCCGACCAGGGCGAGCTGCTGCGGCACGGCGAGATCGCCTTTGGCATCGTGCGGCTGCCGATCCCGGTGCCGCACGTGGTCTGCGCCGTGGTCCGGGACGAGCCGCTCGGCGTCGTGATGGCGCGCGAGCACCCGCTCGCCGCCCGGCCCGAACTGACCCTGCGGGACCTCAACCGGCAGCGTCTGCTCTGGTACGACGAGGGCTGCGCGCCCGGGTTCGCCGAGTCCGTACCCGCGCACCTGGCCCGACTCGGCTGGAACACCGTGCTGCACCCGGCCGACCAGGATCAGCCGGCCCTGTTCCTGCACGCGCTGCGGACCACCCCGGACCTGGTGGCCCTGCGCCCGCGGCGCGCCGTGGAGCGGGAGCCGCACCTGGTGTGGCGGCCGCTGCCGACCCCCAGACCGCCGCGCGAGCGCCTCGCCGTCACCGCGGTGCGGGGCAGCCACACCGCCCGCGTCCTGCAGGAGGTGGCCGCCGAGCGCGGCTGGCTGTTCCTCGCCGAGTAATCCCCCTGCCGGTTCGGGCGCGCACACCGTGTTCGAACCGGCCCCCGACCGGCGTGTGATCCGGGTCTCCCCCGCCCGGATCACACGCCTTTTCGCGTTTCCCGAGCCCCCCGATATCCAGCCGATATAGCACCGGCTTATGGCGGTCACACGGTTTACGTCTTGGACGCCGTTCGAATCCCACGGCTAATGTCTTCACCAGAGCGCAGCACCGGGCAACACGGCTCGACCAGCCCGGCTCGGCGCAAAGCAGCTCAGCACAAAGCAGCCCAGTACAACGCGGGCCCCCTTCCGAAACGGTTCCGATCCGTGGAATGCCCCGCCCCCACCGCGCGGAATTCAACGTCGAATTCGCCGCGCCACCCGTTCTCGTCGGCCCGCCGGGCCGTGCCATGCCATCGAACCGGACCAAGGGAGCATCGTGATCTCGACCAGGCTGACGGAACTGCTCGGCATCGACCACCCGGTCGTCTGCGCCCCGATGGGCGGCGTGACCGGCGGACGACTCGCCGGCGCCGTGACGGCGGCGGGCGGTCTCGGCCTCGTCGGCGTCAGCTACGGCGACGCGGCGTTCATCGACGAGCACCTGCCGCAGGCCGCCGAGACCGGCGGCGTCTGGGGCGTCGGGTGCGTCATGTTCACCTTCGACGAGCGGCCCGGTCTGTGGGAGAAGGTGCTCGGCTACGCCCCGCCGGTCGTGGAGCTCTCCTTCGGCAGCGCCACCCAGGTGCAGAAGTACGTGGCCTCCGCGACCGAGGCCGGCTCCAAGGTCGTCGTCCAGGTGCACGACCCCGCCCAGGCCGCCATCGCCCTGCGGGCCGGCGCCCACGTGATCGTCGCCCAGGGCGCCGAGGCCGGCGGCCACCACGCCTCCCGCGCCACCCTGCCCCTGATCCCGGCCGTCCTGGACGTCACCCAGGGTCTGGTGCCGGTGGTCGCGGCCGGCGGCTTCGCGGACGGCCGCGGCCTCGCGGCGGCCCTCGCGCTCGGCGCCGACGGCGTGATGATGGGCACCCGCTTCGCCGCGACCGAGGAGTCGATGGCCTCCCCCGGCTTCAGGTCCCACCTGGTCTCCGCCGGCACCGCCGACACCGTCAACACCCGTTCCTTCGACGTCGTGCGCGGCATCCCGTGGGACCAGGTCTACAGCGCCCGCGCCGTCGTCAACGACTTCACCCGCACCTGGACCGACCGGGACGCCGAACTGGCCGCCCGCCGGGGCGAGATCGAGCCCGCGTGGAACGCCGCCGTCGCCCGCGACGACACCACCCAGCGCGCCATGCTCGTCGGCGAGAACCTCGACCAGATCCAGGACATCCAGCCCGCCGCCCAGGTCGTCCACAACGTCGTGGCCGACGCGGAGCGGATCCTCTCCGGGCTCTCCCGGCACCTCGGCGTCCCCACCGCCTGAGCCTGCTGCCCCCCGTACCCCGCCAGGCCCGCACCCGGCACCTCCCCCACACACCCCGACCATCCGATCCGTCCACACGACCCGGAGGACCCGTTGATCCACGTACTGACCCTCACGTACCTGACCCCGCGTGAGACCGTCCTCGCCCACATGGCCGAGCACAAGGCCTGGCTGCGCGAGCACGGCGACCAGGGCCGCGTCCTGCTCAGCGGCCCCCGGCCGGACGGCGGCGCGGTCATCATCACCGCCGACCTCGACGACATCCAGGTGCGCGAGCTCATCGAGAGCGACCCCTGGCACAAGCTGGGCATCGCCTCGTACGCCCAGCTCTCCTTCGAGGGCCGCAACGCGAGCCCCGGCGTGATCACCTCCCCGGTCCAGGACGACGGCGTCCTGCTGATCAACGTGGCCACCACCGACGACGCGGCGGCCAGCGTGGACGCGCTGGCCCTGGCCGTCGACCACGTCGCCGCCACCGCCGACGGCTTCCGCGGCTCCCGCCTGCTGACCAGCGTCGACGGCGACGCCATGGTCAACTTCGCGGCCTGGTCGAGCCAGGCGGAGTTCGACGCGATCTTCCAGGACCCGGAGTTCATGCGCCGCTACCAGGCCTTCGCCGAGACCACCACCGGCGCCAAGTTCCGGCTCTACCGCACCAGCCGGGTCATCACGCCCAACCGCTGAGCCCCGCACCGCCCCGCGAGAACCCCGCGAGAACCCCTCAGGAAACCCCGAACCTTCCACCCCACTCGGAGGAGAAGCACATGTCCGACGCGAACACCCAGGCCCAGTACGACCTCATCGTCATCGGCTTCGGCGCCGCCGGCCTGTCTGCCGCGCTGTCCTACGCCGAGGCCACCGAGGGCCGTGAGACCCCGGCGAAGATCGCGATCCTGGAGCGCTCCAGCGAGGAGGAGCGCGGCGGCGCCACCCGCTGGACCGGAGCGTTCCTGCGGATCAACGAGGACAAGCAGCTGGACACCGACTGGGCCGAGCACGTCAGCCGGGTCTCCGGCGGCCTCGCCGACATCGAGTACTGCCGCACCGTCGAGCGCGAGACCAAGCAGACCCTGGAGTTCGTCGAGAAGCACGGCGTCGAGATCGCCTTCGAGCACTTCCCGCTGCCGCACACCTTCGCCGCCGGCCAGCCGTCCATGGCCAAGCCGGCCAGCCCCCGCGGCGGCGGCGCCTCGATCGTCGAGCACCTGGGCGCCGCCCTGGAGAACGACCCGCGCGTCGACATCCGCTACCGGACCGAGGCGCTGCGCCTGACCACCACCGAGGACGGCACCGTCGACGGCGTCCTGGTCCGCGGCGCCGACGGCCGCACCCAGCGGCTCACCGGCCGTGCCGTCGTGCTGGCCTGCGGCGGCTTCCAGGGCAACCCGGAGATGCTCACCCGCTACATCGGCGAGAAGGCCTGCGACCTCCCGCTGATCGCCCCCGGCATCACCAACAACCGCGGCGACGCGCTGCGGATGGCCCTGGAGCTGGGCGCCGACACCGCCGGCCAGTTCGACGGCATCCACGCCGAGCCCGTCGACACCCGCACCGACAAGGCCGACTCGGTCCTGTACGGCTTCGCCACCGGCATCTTCGTCAACCGCAGGATGGAGCGCTTCTTCGACGAGGGCCGCGACACCTGGGACAACACCTTCGAGCACGTCGGCTACGAGATCTGGAAGAACCAGGACCAGGAGGCGTACTGGATCGCCGACGCCAAGACGCTGGCCATCCCCGGCATCATGACCTCGCTGCTCAGCGACGTGCCGCCGGAGCAGGCCGACAGCCTGGAGGAGCTGGCCGGCAAGCTCGGCATCGACGCCGAGGCGCTGGAGAAGACCGTCGCCGAGTTCAACGCGGCCGTCGGCCCCGGCGAGTTCGACCCGACCCGGCTGGACGGCAAGGCCACCGTCGGCATCGAGCCGAAGAAGTCCAACTGGGCCACCCCGCTGGACACCGCGCCGTTCATCGGCGTCCCGGTCACCTCCGCGATCTGCTTCACCTACGGCGGCGTCCGCACCGACCTCGACGGCCGGATCGTCACCCCCTCCGGCACCGCCATCCCCGGCCTGTACGCGGCGGGCGAGGCCACCGGCCTCTTCTACCACGCCTACCCGCCGGCGACCTCGGTCCTGCGCTCGCTGATCTTCGGCCGGCTCGCCGCGCACCACGCCGCCGCCCAGCAGGCCTGATCCACCCCCCAATCCACTGCACCTGGAGGAACCGTGAGCATCGTCAACATCGACGTCACCCTCCGTGACGGCGGCTACCGCAACGGCTTCAACTTCCCCCTGGACTACGCGCTGAAGCACGCCAAGCTCAGCGTCGAGGCGGGCTTCGACTGGGTCGAGATCGCCTACCGCAAGGGCTCACTGGTGCCGATCCCGAACCTCGGGCTCACCGGCCGCGGCGACGACGAGTTCATCGCCGCCGTCGCCCAGGAGGTCGGCCCGGACCGGGTCGCGATGATCCTGCACCCGAAGAACATCACCGAGCAGGACCTGCCCGCGATGTACGCCGCCGGCGCCCGCCTGGTCCGCATCATCCTGCCGTCCAAGGGCTACCAGCGCGGCCTGGAGTACATCCGCCAGGCCAAGGAGATCGGGTACACCGTCGGCGTCAACTTCGCCCGAATAAGCCAGTGGTCGGGGCGCGGCATCGTCGAGGTGTCCACCGCCGCCACCGACGCCGGCGCGGAGTTCGTCTACCTGGCCGACTCCAACGGCAGCCTCTCCCCGGTGGACACCACCGACCTCACCACCCTGACCAAGTCGGTCACCGGCGGCCCGGTCGGCCTGCACGCCCACAACAACCTGGGCCTCGCCCTGTCCAACGCGATCAGCGCGGTCGCCGCCGGCGCGACCTGGATGGACTCCTCGATCCAGGGCATGGGCAAGGGCCCGGGCAACCTGATCGCCGAGCAGTGGCTGGCGCACCTCGACCGCACCGACGCCGAGGCCTCGGCCCGCCTCCACCTGGGCCACGCCCTGGAGTTGGCCGAACTGCTGCTCGCCACCGTCCCGGAAGGCACCCCCTCCCTCCCGCTGCCGGACCTGGTCCTGGGCCGCTACGACCTGCCGGTCGAGCACCGCAAGGACCTGGTGGGCGGCAGCCACCACGAGGGCATCGCCACCGCGCGCACCCTCGCCACCGTCCGGTGACGACCACCGGACGGACCGTACCGGCGGCGGTCTTCGGACCGGAGACCGCCGCCGGCGCGGCACACGCCCTCGTCCTCGCCCCGGTCACCCCCCGCTGGGACGGCGGAGCCTTCTTCACCCCCGTCACCCGGGCCCTGGCCGAGGCCGGCCTGCGGGTGACCGTGGTGGACACCCTCTCCGCCTGGGACGAACAGATCGACTCGCTGGCCGCCCTCGCCGCCCGCTGGCGTCGACTCCTCACCCGGTACGGCCCGGTGGACCTGCTCTGTGGGAACGCCCTGGGCGGGGCGGTGGCCCAGGCCCTGCTCCCCGACCTCGCCCCGCACACCGCGGCGCTGCTCGTCTCCGGCCCCGCCCGCAGCGACGCCGTCCTCGAAACCAGGCTCACCGAGATCGCCGAACTGGCCGCCACCGGCCGCTCCGGCGAGGCCCTGGCCCTGCTCAACCGGCGCGTCCAGCCGCACGACCGCCGCTTCGAACCGGGGGGCGACACCCCCGAACCGCACGACCCGGAGGCCGGGCGCCGCCTCGCCGCCGGGATGCGGATGCTGTGCGGCATCGACCTGACCGACGCGGTGCGGGCCCACCCCGGCCCGCTGCTGCAGATCGTCGGCGGTCACTCCCAGTTGGTCGGCCACCGCCACACCGCGGCGGCCCCGCACCACCGGGTGCACGTCATCCCGGGGGCCGGCATGCGCCCCCACTTCGAACGCACCGCAGAGGTGTCCGCCCTGGTCGGCACCTTCCTGCGGGAGAAGGGACTCAGCACATGAAGAGCGTCGCGGTACTCCCCGGCGACGGCATCGGACCGGAAGTCACCTCCGCGGCCCTCGACGTCGTGGACGAGCTCGGCCTCCCACTCGATCTGCGCTTCGGCGAGATCGGCTGGGAGTGCTGGCGCCAGGAGGGCAACCCGGTCCCCCAGCGGACCTGGAAGCTCCTGGAGGAGACCGACACCTGCCTGCTCGGCGCCATCACCAGCAAGCCGCTGCGCGAGGCCGAGGCCGAGCTGCCCGCCGAACTGCGCGGCACCGGGCTCACCTTCGTCTCCCCGGTCATCCAGCTGCGCCAGCAGCTGAGCCTGTACGCCAACATCCGCCCGGTCATCGACCTGGTCGACGGCCGCTTCGACTTCACGGTGATCCGCGAGAACACCGAGGGCCTGTACGCCGGTTACGACTTCCACGGCCTGGACGACGCACTCTGGAACGTGGTCCGCGACCACCCCAACGCCCAGGCCTCCGGCCCGGATTCGAGCAGCGTCACACTGCGCCTGCAGACCCGGTTCGGCATGGACCGGCTGCTGCGCTACGGCTTCGAGTACGCCCGCTCGCACGGCTACGACCGGCTCACCCTGGTCGACAAGCCCAACGTGCTGCGCCACAGCAGCAACCACCTGCGCGAGCGCCTGGAGCTGATCGCCGGCGAGTACCCCGAGATCGAGACCGAGATCCTCAACGTCGACGCGATCGCCCTGTGGCTGGTGCGCCGGCCCGAGCGGTTCGGCGTGCTGGTCGCCGAGAACATGTTCGGCGACATCCTCTCCGACCTCGGCGCGGGCGTCATGGGCGGCCTCGGCCTCGCCCCCAGCGGCAACATCGGCGACCACGGCAGCTACTTCGAGCCGGTGCACGGCAGCGCCCCCGGCATGGCCGGGCAGAACCGCGCCAACCCGATGGCGATGGTGCTCACCGTCGCCCAGATGCTCGACCACCTGGGCCTGCCCGTCCCCGGCGGCGAACTCCGGGCTGCGGTCCGGGCGGTCGCCAAGCAGCGCACCACCGTCACGTACGACATGGGCGGCACCAGCGGCACCCGCGAGGTCGCCCGGGCGGTGGCCGAGGAGCTCACCGCCGGCCACGGCCCCGAGGACGTGGTGGACCGGCTCGCCCGCCTGGACACCGCCTCCGTCTCCGACGCCCTCGACAGCCTGGGCGTCGGCGGCGTCCTGGCCGGCATCGCCCCCCGGGTGCCCGGCGCCCGCGCCGCCGGCCGCGCCTTCACCGTCAGCTACCAGCCCGTCGACAGCGCCGCCGAGGGCTTCCGCAACGCCGCCAACTACCTGGACGACGTGCCCGAGGGCTCCTTCGTGGTGGTCGACAACGCCGGCAGCACCAGCTGCACCAACTGGGGCTCGCTGCTGACCAAGCTCGCCCAGCGCCGCGGCGTGCGGGGCACCGCCCTGCACGGCTCGGCCCGCGACATCGCCGAGATCCGCGCCGCCGGCTACCCGCTGTTCAGCACCGGCGCCACCATGGTCAGCGGCAAGAACCGGGTGGAGCTCGCCGCCACCGGCCGGGACGTCGTCATCGGCCGGGTCACCGTACGGCCCGGCGACATCGTGGTCGCCGACGACAACGGAGCCCTGGTGGTCCCCGCCGAGCACGCCGCCGAGGTCGCCGACCGGGCCGAGCGGGTGGAGCGGACCGAGAGCGCCATCGCCGAGGCCGTCGACGCCGGCCTGCGGCTCGACGAGGCCCGCCGCCGGTACGGCTACGCCAAGCCCTGGGACGACGGCGGCGCCCAGCAGTCCCATGCATGACCCGGCGGGGAGCATGGTGGTGGACCTCCACTACCACGCCGGCCCCGACCTCTACCGCCGCCGCCTCACCTCCCTCGGCGCGGGCCGGGCCTACCAGGACGTCGGCGGCTGGGTGGTGCTCAAGAGCCACCTCAGCTCCACCGCCGCCCGCGCCTGGGAGGCCCGTCAGGAGGGGCTGCCGGTCTCCGGCACCCTCGTCCTCAACGAGCTGGCCGGCGGCGTCCGGCCCCGGGCCGTGGAGCAGGCGGTCTACGCCCACGGCCCGGACAGCCCGGCCCGCCTGGTCGTCCACCTGCCCACCCTGGTCGGCCACACCCACTGCTCGCCGCTGCGCCGCACCCCGTTCCACCCCCTGCTCGACCCCGAACGGTGGCGCACCCGCCCGGTCCTCGACGACGACGGCCGACTGCGCCGGGACGTACGCGAGGTGCTCCGGGCGGCCCGCGACCTGCCGGTCGCGGTGGCCACCGGGCACAGCGACCGGGAGGCGGCGCTGCGCATCGTGGACGAGGCGGTCCGGCTCGACCTGCCGCGCCTGCTCCTCACCCACGCCACCCACCCCATGTCGGGCTTCACCCCCGACAACCTGACCGACCTGTCCCAAGTGCCCGGCCTGTACGTCGAGATCACCGCGCTGACCCTGTTGCTGGGCCACCGCGACGCCGGACACCTGAGCGAGCTGGTGCACGCCCACCCACGGGTGCTGTTCAGCTCCGACCTCGGACAGCCCGACCAGCCGGACGTGAAGGAATGGCTGGACCTGAGCGCGCAGTGGTTCCGGGCCGCCGGCCTGACGAACCGGGAGATCAGGGCCATCACCTGGGCCAACCCGGTGAACCTGCTGACGCCGTGAACGGACCTTCACCACTCCCCGACCAGGAGCAGTCATGAACGCCCGTACCGACCACGCCGCCCTGCACGCGGACCTCCGGCACCTCGCGGACCTGCTCGACGAGACGCTCGTCCGCCAGGAGGGCCCCGAGCTGCTCGGCCTGGTCGAACAGGTCCGCCTGCTCAGCCGCACCGACGGTGAGGCCACCGCCGAACTGCTGCGCGGCATCGGGCCGGCGACCGCGGCCAAACTGGTCCGCGCCCTCGCCACCTACTTCCACCTGGCCAACGTCGCCGAACAGGTGCACCGCGGCCGCGAACTGCGTGCCGTCAGGGAACGGGCCGGCGCCGCCCTCGCCCGCGTCGTCCAGCAGGCGGCGAGGGAGGCGCCGGACGCTCTGGCCCGGGCGGTCGAACACCTCAACGTCCGCCCGGTCTTCACCGCCCACCCCACCGAGGCCGCCCGCCGCTCGGTCCTCACCAAGCTGCGCCGGATCGCCGAACTGCTGGAGACCCCGGTCCCCGAGGCGGACCGCCGCCGCCACGACGCGCGGCTCGCCGAGACCATCGACCTGATGTGGCAGACCGACGAGCTGCGGGTGGTCCGCCCCGAACCCGCCGACGAGGCCCGCAACGCCATCTACTACCTGGACGAGCTGCACGCCAATGCGGTCGGCGACGTCCTGGAGGACCTCACCGCCGAGCTGGAGCGGGTCGGCGTCCGACTGCCCGACGACACCCGCCCGTTGACCTTCGGCACCTGGATCGGCGGCGACCGCGACGGCAACCCCAACGTCACCCCGGAGGTCACCTGGGACGTCCTGATCCTCCAGCACGAGCACGGCATCAACGACGCCCTGGCGATGGTCGACGAGCTGCGCGGACTGCTCTCCAACTCCATCCGCTACACCGGCGTCACCGACGAGCTGCTCGACTCGCTGGAGCACGACCTGGCCCGTCTGCCCGAGATCAGCCCCCGCTACAAGCGGCTCAACTCCGAGGAGCCGTACCGCCTCAAGGTCACCGCGATCCGCCAGAAGCTGGTGAACACCAAGCGCCGGCTCGCCGAGGGCGGCCCGCACGAGGAGGGCCGCGACTACCTCGGCACCGCCGAACTGCTGCGCGACCTCACCCTGGTGCAGACCTCGCTGCGCGAGCACCGCGGCGGCCTGTTCGCCGAGGGCCGGCTGGGCCGGACGATCCGCACCCTCGCCGCCTTCGGCCTGCAACTGGCCACCATGGACGTGCGCGAGCACGCCGACGCCCACCACCACGCCCTCGGCCAGCTCTTCGACCGGCTCGACGAGGAGTCCTGGCGCTACGCCGAGATGCCCCGCGACTACCGGCAGCGGCTGCTGGCCAAGGAGCTCACCTCCCGCCGGCTGCTCGGCCCGGCGCGGCTGGACCGGGCCGGGGAGCGGACCCTCGGGGTCTTCCACACCGTCCGCCGGGCGCTGGACTCCTTCGGGCCCGAGGTCATCGAGTCGTACATCATCTCGATGTGCCAAGGCGCGGACGACGTCTTCGCCGCCACCGTGCTGGCCCGCGAGGCCGGCCTGGTCGACCTGCACGCCGGGATCGCCGAGATCGGCATCGTTCCGCTGCTGGAGACCACCGACGAGCTGAGGGCCGCCGACACGATCTTGGAGGACATGCTCTCCGACCCGTCGTACCGGGCCCTGGTCGCCCTGCGCGGGGACGTCCAGGAGGTCATGCTCGGCTACTCGGACTCCTCCAAGTTCGGCGGCATCACCACCTCCCAGTGGGAGATCCACCGCGCCCAGCGCCGGCTGCGCGACATCGCCCACCGCTACGGGGTGCGGCTGCGCCTCTTCCACGGCCGCGGCGGCACCGTCGGCCGCGGCGGCGGCCCCTCGCACGACGCGATCCTCGCCCAGCCCTGGGGCACCCTGGAGGGCGAGATCAAGGTCACCGAGCAGGGCGAGGTGATCAGCGACAAGTACCTGGTCCCGTCGCTGGCCCGGGAGAACCTGGAACTGACGGTCGCCGCCACGCTGCAGGCCTCCGCGCTGCACACCGCCCCGCGCCAGTCGGACGAGGCCCTGGCCCGCTGGGACGCCGCGATGGACGTGGTCTCCGACGCCGCGCACGCCGCCTACCGCGCACTGGTGGAGGACCCGGACCTGCCCGCCTACTTCCTGGCCTCCACCCCCGTCGACCAACTCGCCGACCTGCACCTGGGTTCACGGCCCTCGCGCCGCCCGGACTCCGGCGGCGGACTGGACGGCCTGCGGGCGATCCCCTGGGTGTTCGGCTGGACCCAGTCCCGGCAGATCGTGCCGGGCTGGTACGGCGTCGGCTCCGGGCTGAAGGCGCTGCGCGAGGCGGGTCTCGGCGCCGTCCTGGACGAGATGCACGAGCAGTGGCACTTCTTCCGCAACTTCGTCTCCAACGTGGAGATGACGCTGGCCAAGACCGACCTGCGGATCGCCCGGCACTACGTGGAGACGCTGGTGCCCGAGTCGCTCCAGCACGTCTTCGCGGCGATCGAGGCCGAGCACGACCTGACCGTCAGCGAGCTGCTGCGGATCACCGGCGAGAGCGAACTCCTGGAATCCCAGCCGGTGTTGAAGCAGACCTTCACTGTCCGCGACGCCTACCTGGACCCGATCTCCTACCTCCAGGTCGCCCTGCTCAAGCGCCAGCGGGACGCGGCCGCCGCGGGCGATGAGCCCGACCGCACGCTCTGCCGGGCCCTGCTGCTGACCGTCAACGGCGTCGCCGCCGGCCTGCGCAACACCGGCTGACGCCCGCCCCCACGAAGCCACCCCACGAAGGCCCCTCCCACACAAGAAGGCCCAGCCATGACAGAGCCATCCGAACACCAGGGCGCCCCCTCCCGGCGCCGTGTGCTGCGCACCGCCGTCGTCGCCGGCGCCGCCCTGGCCGTTCCGCTCGCCGGCGGACTCCCCCAGGCCGAGGCCCGGGAGGAAACCCGGCCCGCACGCCGGCCCGCACGCCCCCGGATCGGCTCGCTCGGCGACCAGTCCGCCGTCCGCACCTTCACCCTGGGCGACGTCCGGCTCACCTATGTCGTCGACGCCGCCATGGGGTTGGACCGCACCGGCTTCCTGCCCGCCGTCCCCTCCTCCTACTGGGCGGAGCACCCCGAGGAGGTCGCACCCTCCGGCCGGATCGCCGCCTCGGCCGGCGGCGTCCTGGTCGAGCGGGGCCACCGCCGGCTGCTGATCGACGTGGGCCTCGGTGCCAATGTGCTCCCGCCCTCGCTCGGCGTCTCCCGCGGCGGAGCGCTGCTGCGCACCCTCCGGGGGCTGCGGGTGGCACCGGAGACCATCGACACCGTGGCCTTCACCCACCTGCACACCGACCACACCGGCATGGGCTTCCTCACCGCACCGGGCCGGGCGCCGCGCAAGGCGTTCCCGCGCGCGGGCTACCTGGTGGCCGGGGCCGAGTGGGAGCCGTTCTGGGAGCACCAGGTCAAGGTCGGGGCGCCGTCCTGGGACAGCTTCATGCTCCCGATGTCGAAGGTGCTGCGCCGCTTCGACGACGGCACGCAGGTGTGGCCCGGCGTCAGAACGCTGATCACCCCCGGCCACAGCCCGGGCCACACCACCTTCGTCATCTCGGCCGGCGACGGGCGGCGGATCCTGGTGTTCGGCGACGCCTTCCACACCCCGGCCCAGGTGGCCCACCCCGAGTGGCCGTCCGGACCGGACACCAACGTCGACAAGGTGCTGAAGGCCCGCCGGACCCTGCTGGCCGAACTGCGCAAGCCGCGCACCTACGGCTTCGCGTTCCACTTCGGCGACCAGGCCTTCGGCCGGGTCGGCGAGGACGGCCGCTGGCACCCGGTGCCCGCCCGCGCCCTGCTGCCCACCCCGATCCAGTTGCCGTAGCAGGTGTTACGACACCACGTCCTTGCGCGCGAACCCCCGGAAGGCCAGCGCCAACAGCACCACCGCGTACGAGAGCGACAGCGAGACGCCCTGCAGCATGCCGCCCCACTCCAGCTGCGGCTGCAGGGCGTCCGCCCACGCGTACTGCCAGTGCGCCGGCAGCCACTCCCGCAGATCGCCCAGCGCGGTGACCGCGTCCAGCACCCCGGTGATGATCGAGACGAACACCGCACCGCCGACCGCCCCCAGCGGCGCGTCCGTCGCCGTCGACAGCCAGAAGGCCAGCGCGGCGATCACCAGCTCGCTCAGGAACACGAAGGCCACCGCGAGCGCGATCCGGGGCAGCGCCTGCCCGGCCGGCAGGCTGGCCCCGGCGGGCAGCTTCAGGTCCCCCCACCCGTACGCGGCGGTGCCGACCACCAGCCCGACCGCGGGCAGCATCACCACCGCCACCGCCGAGAACGCCAGCCCGACCGCGAACTTGCGGGCCAGCAGCCGGGCCCTCGGCACCGGCGCGGCCAGCAGGTAGCGCAGCGAGGACCAGCTGGCCTCCGAGGCCACCGTGTCCCCGCAGAACAGCGCGACCGGGATCACCAGCATGAAGCCGGTGCCCACGAACAGCATGGTGACGGCGAAGTTGGCGCCGGAGGCGGTGGCCAGCTCGATGAAGGTGGTCCGGTCCGGACGCCCCGGGGTGCCGCCGATCTGGAACGCGGCCAGGATGACGAACGGCATCGCCGCCAGCACCCCACCGATCACCAGCGTGCGGCGCCGACGCAGCTGCCGCATCGCCTCCACCCGCAGCGGCAGGGTCCGGCTCGCCCGGTACCCCTCGGCATGGTCCGTCGAGACGGCGCTCACGCCGCACCTCCGATCAACGACAGGAACGCGTCCTCCAACCGCCGCTGCGGCCCGGCGCTCTCCACCGGCACCCCCAGCCGCACCAGCTCCGCCAGCAGCTCGCTCGCCGCGAGCCCGTCCAGCCGGACCAGCAGCCCGTCCTCGACGGCCTCCGCCGAGCCGACCCCGGCCAGCGCGCCGACCTTGGCGACCACCGACTCCGGGTCGCAGGAGTCGGCGACCCCGATCATCAGCAGCTCGCCGGCGCCGACGATCTCTCCGACCGGCCCGGCCGTCACCAGCCGCCCGCGGTCCATGACCACCAGGTCCGTACAGCTCTGCTCGACCTCGGCCAGCAGGTGGCTGGAGACGATGACGGTCCGCCCGCCTGCCGCGTACCGGATCATCACCTCGCGCATCTCGCGGATCTGCGGCGGGTCCAGCCCGTTGGTCGGCTCGTCCAGGATCAGCAGGTCCGGCATCCCGAGCATCGCCTGCGCGATGGCCAGGCGCTGCCGCATGCCCTGCGAGTAGGTGCGCACCGCCCGGTCCAGCGCCTCACCGAGCCCGGCGATCGCCAGCGCCTCGTCGAAGCGCGCGTCCGCCTCCGGCCGCCCGGTGGCCCGCCAGTACAGCCGCAGGTTGGCCCGTCCGGTCAGGTGCGGCAGGAAGCCCGCGCCCTCGACGAAGGCCCCGACCCGCGAGAGCACCGGTGCCCCCGGCCGCACCAGGTGTCCGAAGATCCGGATCTCCCCGGCGTCCGGCCGGATCAGGCCCATCAGCATCCGCAGCGTGGTGGTCTTGCCCGCACCGTTCGGCCCGAGCAGGCCGAGCACCTGGCCCTGCTCCACCCGGAAGCCCAGGTCCCGTACGGCGTACCGGTCCTGCGCGCCCTTGTAGCGCTTGCTCAGTCCGCTGATCTGCAGCGGCACCCCGGCCAGCTCCGGGTCGAAGCCCGGCCCGGCGGCCGCCGAGCGCCGCCGACGCACCACCGGCACCAGCACCAGGGCGGCGGCCAGCAGCACGGCCGCCAGCGGCAGCAGCCAGGTCCGCGCGGGCAGCGGCGCCGCCTCGGTGACCAGTTCCTCGTCGGTCGGCACCATGAGCGCCCCGGCCGGCGTGACCCGGTAGGTGGCCGGCTCCGCCGGAGAGGCGTACGCCAGGTCGGTGGACGCCAGCACCAGCCGCACCCGGTGCCCGGTCGGGAAGGTGTGGTCCACGGCCGGCAGCTGGACGGTCACGGTCCGGCCCGCGTCGGCGCCGGTCACCCGCAGCGGCGCCGCGAGCTGCTGCGGCAGCACCGACTTGCCGTCCGGCCCGACGTCGTACAGCTTCGCGAACAGCACCGCGTCCGGCCGGTCCGCCGTCACCTTCACCGGCACGGTCGGCTGCCCGGTCAGGTGCAGCGGCGTGTCCAGCGGCGCCGAGTCGAAGGCGGCGTTCTGCCCCGGGAAGTCCAGCGACAGCCCGGCCCCGAGCGAGGCCGCCTGGCTCAGCGCGCCGATCCCCGGCAGCGTCGAGATCCCCGGCGGTGCCCCGCCGGGCGGGTTGGCGACCGGCTTCTCCCCGCCCGCCAGCTCGATCGACCGGGAGCCCGTCCCGGCCAGCCCCGGGTAGCGGTCCGCGGAGGCGCCGCGCAGCACGGCCTGGAAGCCGGTGGAGTCCACGCCGCCGGTCCGGGTCACCCGGAAGGCCGGCCCGGTGTCGTTGCCGCGCCCCCGCAGGTAGTGGTCGAACCAGGCGGTCACCCGGTCGTCCACCCGCGCACTGGTGTCCGTCCCGCCGTCGTGCCCGCCCGCGAACCAGTCCACCGCGACCGGCGCGCCGTTGGCCGCCACCGCCCGGGCGATCCGGTCGCCCTGGTCCAGCGGGAACAGCGAGTCCTGCTGCCCCTGCACCACCAGGGTGGGCGCCTTGAGCTGCGCCGCCACCGAGGACGGACTGGACTTCTCCAGCAGCGCGACGGCCTCCGGATCGGCGTGCCCGGCGGTGGCGACCCGGTCGTACATCTGGCAGAGCGAGTCCAGGAAACGCCCGCAGCCCACCTGCCCGTCGGTCGTCGGCTGGGGCCCGGCCCCGCCGCGCGGCGCCCCGCCCGAGGGCCCGAGACCGCCAGCCGAACCAGGGGCCGCCGAGCCGGTGGTGAAGAAGATCCCGGCCCACAGCTTCTTGAACACGCCGTCCGCCGCGCCCGAGCCCTGCACGCCCTGCGGGAACAGCGCGTCGGCCAGGTTCCACCAGGTGATCTGGGTGGCCACCGCGTCGATCCGGTGGTCGTACGCGGAGGCCAGCAGCGAGATCGCCCCGCCGTACGAGGCGCCGGTGATGCCCACCCGGGGGTCACCGGGCCCGTCGAGCTGCACCTCGGGCCGCTGGGCCAGCCAGTCCACCAGGTGCTTGACGTCCTCGACCTCGCGGTCCGGCGCGTTCAGGCCGATCTTCCCGCCCGAGTGCCCGAAGCCGCGCGCCGACCAGGTCAGCACCGCGTAGCCCTGCCGGGCCAGCTGCTGGGCGCGCTCCCGCTCGCCGTCCTTGGAGCCGCCGAAGCCGTGCGCGAGCAGGACCGCCGGTCGCGGGGTGGTGCCTGTGGTGAAGAACGAGGTGTCCAGTTGGACCTGCTGGGCGCTGCCGGGCGTCTCCGGCATGCTGAGGAAACGATCCTCCTGGTGGACCACCTGCTCGCCGCCGGACGCCACCGCCACCGTACCGACCCCGGCGACCGCGACCAGGGCCACCGCCCCGGCCAGCACCTTGCGCCGCACCGACATGCCGCGGCCACGCCAGCGACGCCATGCCCCACCGAACTCCATGGGGGCTGATCGTATCCGCCGCCCGGGTAGGCGTCCGATAAAGCCACCACCCCTTTTCGCCCGGTTCACCCCGCTAAGCGCCGGTATCGCACGGCTCACCCCGCCCTGAGAAGGTCCCGTGTTCTACCCCCGGCCCCTGCCCTCTCCCCGAAACGGAAGTTCCCCGCGCCCCGGAAGGGGCGCGGGGAACCGCGCAAAGCGGAAGGCCCGACCGGCACGTGCTCGCCAGCCGCTAGAGCACCCGAGTCATCGTCCGATGCGGAATCCCGGCATCGTCGCTACTCCAGCTCCTCCAGCACGTTCTGCTCGACGTTGACATCCTCCTCCGGCCGAAGCCGGAGGACTCCAACCCTCGCGGGTCGGGCTTTCTGCTTCACAGCCGGTTGCCGACCTGGGGCTACCAGCAAAGGGACGGTGTGCCGCCCATCGGTCCTACATCAGCTCCACAGACCTGACTTCCCGCCAGCCCGACGGTAGGCCGGGCCGGAACTTGGTCATCGTTCCAACCTGGCGTAGTAGACCTATCACACACGGTGACGCGACCGGCGCGTCAGCTCTCCGTCGCGATGATGTCCAGGGCCTTCTTCAGGTCCTCCGGGTACTCGCTGCTGAACTCGACCCACTGCCCGTCCGCCGGGTGCTCGAAGCCGAGCGAGACCGCGTGCAGCCACTGCCGGGTCAGCCCGAGCCGCTTGGCCAGCGTCGGGTCGGCGCCGTACGTCAGGTCGCCGACGCAGGGGTGGCGCAGCGCGGACATGTGGACGCGGATCTGGTGGGTGCGGCCGGTCTCCAGCTTGATGGCCAGCAGCGAGGCCGCCCGGTACGCCTCGATCAGGTCGTAGTGGGTGATCGACGCCTTGCCGTCACGGGTGACCGCCCACTTCCAGTCCGAGCTGGGGTGCCGCCCGATCGGCGCGTCCACCGTGCCGCTCATCGGGTCCGGGTGTCCCTGGACCAGCGTGTGGTACCGCTTCTCGGTGATCCGGTCGTGGAACTGCCGCTTGAGGTCGGTGTACGCCCGCTCGGACTTGGCGACGACCATCAGCCCCGAGGTGCCGACGTCCAGCCGGTGCACGATGCCCTGCCGCTCGGCGGCACCGGACGTCGAGATCCGGTAGCCGGCGGCGGCGAGCCCGCCGATCACGGTGGGGCCGGTCCAGCCGGGGCTCGGGTGCGCGGCGACACCGACCGGCTTGTCGACCAGCACGATGTCCTCGTCGTCGTGGACGATCCGCATGCCGTCGACCGGCTCGGCCACGATCTGCACCGGGGCGGCGGGGGCGGGAATCTCGACCTCCAGCCAGGAACCGGCGGTCACCCGGTCCGACTTGCCGGCCACGGCGCCGTCGAGCGTCACCTTGCCCTCGGCGGCCAACTCGGCGGCCTTCGTCCGGGAGAAGCCGAACATCCGGGCGAGGGCGGCGTCGAGGCGCTCGCCCTCCAGGCCGTCGGGTACGGGGAGGCTGCGGATCTGCGCTGCGGTACTCACCCGTACGAGTATGCCGGAAAGGCGGCACCACCCCTCCCGCCGGCGGTCCCGCCCGGTGGCGCAGTGCCCTACTTGTCGCCCTTCTCCGTCTGCTGGTGCACGGTCCCGTCCGGGTTGCTGCCCCGGAAGGAGAGGAGCACCACCAGGATCCCGCCGCAGACGATCGCCGAGTCGGCGAGGTTGAACACCGCGAAGTGCTGGACCGAGACGAAGTCCACGACGTGCCCGCGGAAGACGCCCGGCGCGCGGAACAGCCGGTCGGTGAGGTTGCCGAGCGCCCCGCCGAGCAGCAGTCCGAGCGCGATCGCCCACGGCAGGCTGTACAGCCTGCGGGCGATCCGCCAGATCACCACGATGACGGCCGAGGCGATCATCGTGAAGACGACGGTCAGCGCCTGCCCCATGCCGAAGGCGGCACCGGAGTTGCGGATCACCTGGAGGGTGACGACGTCGCCGATCACCTTGATCGCCGCGTGGTTCTCCAGCTTGGCGACGACCAGCAGCTTGCTGCCCAGGTCGATCAGGAAGGCGAGCACCGCGACGACCAGCAGCACGCCGACCCGCCGCGGACCCTTGGGTTTCTCCACCACCGTGGCCCCGCCCCCGGAAGTCGCGTCGCCGTCGGTCGAGGCCGCCTCCGCGGGCTCGGTGGGATCGGCCACGGCCACCTCCACGGCATCGGCGGGGTTCGGGACGGCGTCGTCCCGGGTCTGGGGGGAACCTTGCGTACTGATGATCCGCTCCGCTGCCGATGGAGCTCCCCCGGGCAGGAGGTGGGGGAGGATGTTGGGCCGATGCCGCTCTGGAATCCGTCGAGGAACCGCTACGGACGTGTCAGGCGACGTTACGGGGTCGAGCGTACGGCAAGCCCGACCCCCGACGTCGCTCCGGTGGCCCGGTTCAGCGGCGTTCCTGCTTGGCCTTGCACTGGACGCAGAGCGTGGCCCGGGGGAAGGCCTGCATCCGGGCCTTGCCGATGGCCTGTCCGCAGGACTCGCAGATGCCGAAGCCGACGCCCTCCAGCCGCTCCAGGGCGCGCTCCGTCTGGGCGAGGCTGTCCCGCGCGTTGTTGGCGAGCGCCAGCTCGCTCTCCCGCGAGATGTTCTTCGTACCGGCGTCCACCTGGTCGTCGCCGGCTCCGTCGTTGGAGTCGCGCATCAGGCCGGCGATGGCGGCGTCGGCGGCGTCGATCTCGCCGCGCAGCCGCTCCAGGTCGCTGATCAGCTCGTCGTGCAGCTCGTGGACCTCCTCCGAGGTCCACGGGTCCTCGCCGGGCCGGACCGGCAGCGTGGCCGGATCGACGGACTCGGCCCCGCGCGGTGCGGTGACGATGTCGGTGCTGCTCTGAGGTGCGGTAGTGGTCACGGTCCCCTCCCCTGGATCGGCCGCCACGGCCTTGCGTGCCCGCTTGGTGGCGGTGCCCACGCCGGTTGCCTTATCAGCCATGGCTTCGACCCCATCTACGAACGAATCGAGCCGCCGGTTCCCGGCGGCTTCCAGTGCCGGAACGATAATCCCGATCAAAACCGGTCACAACATGACATACCGGCGCCTCGCGCTGATCCCACCCAGGCAGCCGCCCCAGCCGCCACGCCCCGCGCGTTGACAGACTTGTGCCCACCTCACCCCCGCCTAACCACCCCGCCGACCAGCCCTTCCACGCCCCGCGACCACCCCTGCGGAAACGGTTTGGACAAACCGACTCGCCCGGCCGATACACTGGGCCTGCAAGGCGCAGATGGGACGAGTACCGACGTACGCAGCCACCAGCGACCCGGGGACGGTGTGAGCCCGGGGGTGTGCACGACGGGAAGATCACCCCGGAGCCGCCGGAAGAACGGCCACCGCGCGACCCGCGGCGGCCCACTAGACCCGGCAGCAAGCCCAAACAAGAGGGCCGCAACGCAGCACCGCGGCCAAGGAGGGTGGTACCGCGGGGCGGCCAGGCCGTCTCGTCCCTCCGGAGGATTCAGTCCCAGCATCCGCCGGAGGTAGACGCCCGCGATGAGCAGCACCTACAACCCCGTCCCCGCGCAGGTGGACCTGCCTGCCCTGGAGCATCAGATCCTGTCCTTCTGGCAGGACAACAAGATCTTCCAGCGCAGCCTGGAGCAGTCCGAGGGCCGTCCCGAGTGGGTCTTCTACGAGGGCCCGCCGACCGCCAACGGCATGCCCGGCGCCCACCACATCGAGGCCCGCGTCTTCAAGGACGTCTTCCCGCGCTTCCGGACGATGAAGGGCTTCCACGTCGCCCGCAAGGCCGGCTGGGACTGCCACGGCCTGCCGGTCGAGCTGGCCGTCGAGAAGGAGCTGGGTTTCTCCGGCAAGCAGGACATCGAGGCCTACGGCATCGCCGAGTTCAACGCCAAGTGCCGCGATTCGGTGACCCGCCACACCGACGCCTTCGCCGAGCTGACCACCCGCATGGGGTACTGGGTCGACCTCGACCAGGCCTACCGGACGATGGACCCGTCGTACGTCCAGTCCGTCTGGTGGTCGCTCAAGCAGATCTTCGACAAGGGCCTGCTGGTCCAGGACCACCGCGTCGCCCCCTGGTGCCCGCGCTGCGGCACCGGCCTGTCCGACCACGAGCTGGCCCAGGGCTACGAGACCGTCGTCGACCCCTCGGTCTACGTCCGCTTCCCGCTCACCGGCGGCCCGCTGGCCGGCCAGGCGGCCCTGCTCGCCTGGACCACCACCCCGTGGACCCTGGTCTCCAACACCGCCCTCGCGGTCAACCCGGCGGTCACCTACGTGGTGGCCACCGACGGCAACGAGAAGCTGGTCGTCGCCGAGCCGCTGGTCGCCAAGGCCCTCGGCGAGGGCTGGGAGACCACCGGCGAGTCCTTCACCGGCGCCGAGATGGAGCACTGGAACTACCAGCGCCCCTTCGAACTGGTCGAGATCGAGAACGCCCACTTCGTCCTCACCGCGGACTACGTCACCACCGAGGACGGCACCGGTGTCGTCCACCAGTCCCCGGCCTTCGGTGCGGACGACCTCGCGACCTGCCGCAAGTACGGCCTGCCGGTGGTCAACCCGGTGCTCGCCGACGGCACCTTCGCCCCCGAGGTCCCGCTGGTCGGCGGCCAGTTCTTCAAGAAGGCCGACGAGGCCCTGGTCGCGGACCTCAAGGAGCGCGGCCTGCTCTTCCGCCACGTGCCGTACGAGCACAGCTACCCGCACTGCTGGCGCTGCCACACCGCGCTGCTCTACTACGCGCAGCCGTCCTGGTACATCCGGACCACCGCCGTCAAGGACGCGCTGATCCGCGAGAACGAGGCCACCAACTGGTTCCCGGAGACGGTCAAGCACGGCCGCTTCGGCGACTGGCTGAACAACAACATCGACTGGGCGCTCAGCCGCAACCGCTACTGGGGCACCCCGCTGCCGATCTGGCGCTGCGAGGAGGGCCACCTCACCTGCGTCGGCTCGCTGGCCGAGCTGACCGAGCTCACCGGCA